>NZ_JBIUYD010000001.1:516848-697596 GCF_044744345.1 Kitasatospora sp. NPDC087315
GCGGGGGGGGGGCGCGGGGGGGGGGGCCGCGGGGGGGGGGGGGTGGGGGGGGGGGGGGGGGGGGGGGGGGGGGGGGCCCCCCCCGGGGCCCCCCCCCCCCCCCCCGCCCCGGCCCGGAGGGTCACCGGTGCCGGCTGCCCCGCTCGGGGGCTACCAGTGCTGGGAGGGGGGCGGCAGCGGCCGGTTGACCGCCGTCACCGAGACCCCGGTGTCCAGGTTGTCGGGGGTCAGCACCAGCGGCCCGAACGCCCTCTCGTCCGGTGCGGCGTATCCCGGGGGCGGGCAGACCTCCTCCCAGTAGTACGTCCCCGGCCCGCCGGTGCCCCGGCAGATGCCGTCGGTCCCGGTCGTGCAGAGGTCGCCGACCTTCGTGTCCGCCCACTTCGTCCTGGTCTGCGTGCCACCGGAGCCTTTCGTCCCCTGCCACGTCTTCCACAGCTGGAACTTCGCCCCGGCCAGCGGCCTGCCGTCCGGGTCCTGCTTGATCAGGCTCAGCACGCCCTTGTGCTGTTTGCAGTGACGGAAGCCGAAGTCGTAGGTGTGGTTGTTCTCTCCCGGCCCGCCGGTGGTCAGCGCCCGCTCCGGGAACGTCCCGCCCGGCGGGACGATGCCCTTGGAGTTGATGAAGGGGTTGTCGCCGACATCCGGGACGGTGGGTACCCACTGGTGGAGCGGACCGCCCTCGGCGTAGTCGGCCGGGTTGTCCAGGCGGATGGTGTACCCGGTCCTCGGCTTGAGGCCGCCGGTGACGTTGGAGTCGTCGAAGTAGTACTCACCACGGGCCGTCGTCTTCGCCGTTCCGACCAGCTTCTCCGACGCGTCGTACAGGTTGACGGTCACGCCCGCGACCGGGTTCTGGCCCGGCTTCTGGATGCCCTTGCGCTCGGGGTCGTACCAGACCCGGTTGCCGATCTGCAGCGGGGCCTGGTCGCAGAGCACCTCCAGGTCGCCCATCGAGGCGCCCTTGCCGAACGGGGCGATGCCCCCTGCCGGGTTGAGGCGCAGGCCGTACCTCGGGTCCTGCCGGCCGTCGCGCTGGACGAAGGCGGTGCCGTACCCGAAGGCGGTGCTGTTGGGGTCGAAGCTGGAGGTCGCGATGGTGTTCTCGACCTTGGAGAGCGCCATGCCCGCGTAGGCCGCGTTGTGGTGGAAGGTCATCCGGCTGTTGTCGAAGAACCGGGTGCCCCGGGGGGAGAGTCCGCAGCCGTTGTTGGTGTCCATCACGTACATCCCGTCCGCCGGGCACGCCTTGTCCAGGTCGCCGCCCGACAGGACGGCGGCGACCGATTGGGGCGTGGGGGAGGCCGGAGAACGGTCGGCGAAGCGGTCGCGGAAGTCCAGCAGCATCGAGCCGTCGGTCTCGAAGCCGATCTCGCCCAACTCCGGCTCGGGCTGGGCCAGATTGGCCTGGCAGGCCTGGCCGTTCTGGGAGGTCGGGAAGGTGTTGGTCCAGGGGAACCAGCCGGCGCCGTCGCACGGGCCCGAGCCGACGGTGGACTGGCGCGGGTAGTCCAGCGGCTGGTCCAGCACCGGCTTGTGGAACGCGCCGGTGTGCGGGTCGAAGGGCAGGACCA
The DNA here is from genome assembly GCF_044744345.1 of Kitasatospora sp. NPDC087315. Classification (NCBI taxonomy): domain Bacteria; kingdom Bacillati; phylum Actinomycetota; class Actinomycetes; order Kitasatosporales; family Streptomycetaceae; genus Kitasatospora; species Kitasatospora sp. NPDC087315. The sequence continues at coordinate 518,423 of NZ_JBIUYD010000001.1, forward strand.
CCGCGCGCAGGTCCGAGGCCCTCCCGGTGGACTCGCCGGAGCACACCCCGCCGAGGTAGCCGACGCCGTCCTGGAGGCCGAGGCCGAAGGGACGCCAGTCCCCGGCCGCCGGGCAGCCCGGGGCCGGGATCGGGTAGACGGCCTTCGGCGCCGCCGCGGTGGGCACGGTGGCGTCGTAGCGGTAGAGCCGGCGGTCGTTGAGGTTGACGACGAACAGGTCCGCGCCGTCGTCGGTGACCTTGATGCCGCCGAGGCTCTCCTTGCCGGGTACGGCGAGGAAGTCGTCGTCGGTGCCGCCGCCGTGGGCGGTCGTCCCGGCGTCCGGGACGGTGGCGAACAGCGTGGTCCTGTTCTGGGCGAGGTCGGTGACGTAGATCGCCCCCGCGCCGCCCGGGCCGTAGTCCGTGGACCGCTTGGCCAGCGCCGAGGAGAACACCCGCTTGTCGGCCTTGTTCCACGCGATGCCGAACAGCGTGCCGGTCTCCGCGTCGGTGGCGATGTTCGTGACGTTGACGTCGACGCCGTCCTGGCCGCGCGCGCTGTACGGGAAGGACACCAGCGTGCGCTGCGACCCGCCCTCGCGAGTGGCGGGCTGGCAGGTCGTCACCAGCGGGGCGTTCTTCTGGCAGTAGTCACCGGGGCTCCACAGCCCGGTGGTGTACGCCACGTTCTTGCCGCCGGAGAGGTCGACGAACTCCTCGTTGCTGCTCAGCTGGTTGGGCGCGCCGTCCAGCCCCTGGCGTGAGGCGAAGGCCGGGAAGAGCACGCCCGGCTTCGGATTCCTCACCTGCACCCGGTACTTGCCGCCGGTCGCCGTGCTCGTGGCCGGGGCCAGCGTCACCGTGCCGTCGGCCGCGGTCGCTCCCTCGATGCTGACCCCGGCGTCGTCGGTGAGGGTCACCCGGACGCCCGCGATGCCCGGTTCCAGCGCGGGCGTCCACACGCCGCTCGCGTCCACGGCCCGGATGACCCGGACCGTCACCGATCCGTCGCCCGCCTGCGGGTACGCCGCTGGGGCCGCCGCCAACGAGAGGCTGCCGATCCCCACGGTGAGAGCCGCGACGCCGCCGACCGCGCGGCGGCCGATGGAACCCGACCTCCGCCGACCCGGTTCGCGCGCGGCGTCGTCCGATTGTTCGTTCGTAGCTGTCATCTCCTGCTCTCATCCTTCAGAAGGGGCGGCTGCCCAACCGTGTGAGGGAGTACATAGAGATGGCGGAGAACCGCCCTGTCAGCGAAGCGTAAAGGGGATTTGTGAAAGGTCGTGGCAGAATAACGAATTTGACCTGCACTAAGATTTTACGGAATCGTTTCTTCTCGTACGAATGTTCAGCTCGGCGATTCTGTGTGCGAATGTGGAATGCGCCAGTCGTGCACGTTCTTGCTGGAAGGCGTTGCGGATGTCGCGGGTTGACGCCCGCCGGTGCCCTGGTCGGGTACGGGCGGGTTCATCAGTGGCGGGCGGGCGGCGGGCCCGCCGCGCGTGCGCGCGACGGGCCCTGCTCGTCCGGGTGGGGCCGGGTTACTCGACGACCAGCTCCACCGGGATGTTCCCCCGGGTGGCCCGGGAGTACGGGCAGACCTCGTGCGCCTGCCTGACCAGCAGCTCGCCGCTCTCGCCCGCGAGCGTGTCGGGCAGCTCGACGCGCAGCACGACCGCGAGACCGAAGCCCGCGCCGTCCTTGCCGATGGAGACCTCGGCCGTCACCGAGACCTCGCTGGTGTCGACGCGGGCCTGGCGGCCGACCAGGCCGAGGGCGGAGGCGAAGCAGGCCGCGTAGCCGGCCGCGAAGAGCTGCTCGGGGTTGGTGCCCTGTCCGTTGCCGCCGAGGGCGGGCGGCATGGCCAGTGCGAGGTCCAGTTGTCCGTCGGAGCTGACCGCCCGGCCCTCCCGGCCGTTCGCCGTGGCCACCGCGGTGTAGAGCGCGTCCATTGGTCGGTTCCCTTCCGTCTCGGCGGCCGCCCGGGCCGCCCTTCGCTCACAAGTGAAGCACGCAATTCAATTGCGCACAACTGAATGGCGTGCGTGATCGGTACCATGGGGACATGACCACGCTCCCCGAGCTCCCGGACGAGGAACTGCTCCGCCTGGACCAGCAGATCTGCTTCTCGCTGAACGCCGCCTCGCGCGCCTTCGGCGGCGTCTACCGGGTGCTGCTCAAGGACCTCGGCCTCACCTACCCGCAGTACCTGGTCATGCTGGTGCTCTGGGAGCACGGCGAGCTGCCGGTGAAGCGGATCGGCGGATACCTGCGACTGGACTCCGGCACCCTCTCGCCGCTGCTCAAGCGGCTGGAGGCGGCCGGCCTGGTGCGCCGCGAGCGGAGCCCCGAGGACGAGCGCTCCGTCACCGTCGGCCTCACCGGGGCCGGCTCGGCGCTGCGCGAGCGCGCCGGGCAGGTGCCCCGCCGGCTGCTCGCCGCCACCGGCCTGCCGGTCGAGGACCTCGCCGCCCTGCGGGCCCTGCTGGACCGGGTGACGGGCGCGCTGGACTCGGCCGTGCCGGAGGCCGCCGAAGCCTGAGGCCCGAGGCCGGGGTCGGGGTGTCGTGGGGAGGGGTGTCCTGGGCCGGGTTGCCGGCCGGGCTTGGCTGTGATCTGCGTCACCCTTTTGGCGGTGGCGGGGCGTGCGCTCCCGTGAAGCGCCAGGTCAGCAGGGGTGTGCGAAAACGAACAGAAGCGATCGCCAATTGTCGGCGGGATCGGGCTAACAACCCCCGGCCACCGGACGGTTACAGCACAAGCCCCCAAAGGGCCGTCGGCCCGCCACCCGGTGGGCCGGCCAGCTGACCCACGGAAGGGGGGAGGCGTGTGGTGAACACCCCCGGGCCGGGCGAGGAGCATCGCCTGCGGGCGGATCCGCTCGACGGGCTGCCGGTCGACTTCGCGGCCTTCTTCACCCAGGAGAACCCCGGCTACCTCCGCTACGCGCAGCAGCGCCTGCGGCACCGCGAGGACGCGCAGGACGCCGTCCAGAACGCCGGAGCCGTGCTGTACAAGAACTGGCGGCGGGCGCTGGCCAGTGCCGACCTGAAGGCGTTCGCGTTCAAGGTCGTCAAGGACGCGGTGGTGGACGTCCTGCGGGAACGCCGCCGCTCCGAGCGCAAGCGCCTGCGGGTGCTCGCCCAGCGGCGGCCCGACACCAGCCAGGACGAACTGGACGAGCTCGCCGAACTCGACGCCCTGGACTGGGCGATGGAGGAACTCGCCCGGGCCGCGCCGGTCCAGGCGGACGTGGTCCGGCTGCGCCAGGCCGGCCTCTCCTACCCGGACATCGGCCGGGCGGTCGGCATCGCGCACACCACCGCCCGGACCTACTACAGCCTCGGCCGCCGCCACCTCGAGTACCTGCTCGACCACGAGGGCGCCGGCGAGGGTTCCGGCGAGGGCGCCCGCGACGGCGGGGAGAGGCGGCCGGGATGAACCTGACGGAGCTGCTCCGCGCCGACGCCGACGGACTCGAACGGGACTTCGGCAACCACGACCCGGTGTCCTTCACCCGGCGGCTGGCCGAGCTCCTCACCACCGGTGCGCGCCCGGCCGCCGCGCGGACCACCGGCCGCACCGAACGCCCCCCGGCGGCCGCCCGGCGGCAGGCGCTCCCGGCGGCCCGGGACGGACACCTGCCACGCCAGCGCGCCGAGAGCCTGGCCGCCGGGGCGCTGACCGTCGGCGGGCGGGCCGAACTGCGGCGCGATCTGCGCCACTTGTGCGGCGGCGTCGCGGGGGCGGCGGACGTCGGCGAACTCGCCCTCGACCTGGAGCTGGCCGACAAGGCGGCGTTCCGCACCCTGGGCTGCCTGCTCTACGGCATGGGCCGTCCGGCCGACGCCGTCTTCTGGTGGCGGATCGCCGCGCAGTTCGGCGACCCGCTGGCCGTCCACTGCCTCGCCGTCCACTACGCCGCCGAGGGGGAGCGGGGCGACGCGGCCCGCTGGGGCGCCCAGGCGCAGGACCTCAGCGCCCCCGACCGGCTGCCCGCCGTCGCCCTCGGTGCCGGGCCCGACGGGGCCGCCGAACTGGCCCGCGCGCTCACCGAGGGATTCGACGGAGAGATCGTGCTGACCCTGCGGGCGAGCGTCGCGACGCGCCCGCGCCCGCGTCCGCGCGGCGCGACCGCGTCGGCCGGCGCGGTGGTCGGCGGCGCGTCGGGCGGTGGCGGGCCCGGATCGCCGCCCGCCGAGGCGATCGCCCCGCGAGCCGTCCGCGGCCGGGGTCCGTCGGCCCGGATCCGATGAGGCGGCGGCCGGGCGTTCGCGGGCACGGCCGCCCGGCCGCCGCCGGACCCGGGTGACGGGTGGACCACCGGGCCGGCGAACGCGCCCGTCGGTGCGGCCGGGCGGTCGACCCGCCGCGTCGACGGTCGGCCGACCGAGCGCCGGGCGTCCTACCGGGCGCTGTTCGAACTGGCCGTCGGCGGCCCGTCGACCGCCGGGTCCTGGCCGTCGTCGCGGCGCGTCCGCGAGAACATCATGGCCACCGTGCTCAGCCCCAGGGCCGTGAGCGCCATGGAACCGAGCAGGACGTAGCCAGCAGGCGGCGGCGGTGCCGGTGGCGGCCGCGGTCTGAGGACCGGGAGGATGTGCCGGCCGGGGCCCGCAGTGTTCCAGGTGGTGGCGAGGAGGCCGCCGGGGCGCCAGAACTGGCGCAACCAGACCGCCGCCATCACCGGGTAGACGAACGCCACGGGGCCGCTGAACCGGTCGTCCCGGGTGAACGGGGCGCCGGCCTCGCCACCGGAGAGCAGGACGATCCCGAGCACCAGCATCACGAGGCCGGCGGCGGCGAAGATCCCCCCGACCACGCGGACCAGCGGCAGCATGCCCGCTCGCTCCGGGCGTTCGGGCCGCCGTCGCCACGGCGGGAGGCGCCGCGGGCCCGCGCTCGATGCCTCGGTGCCGCGCAGGAACCACCGGGCGAAACCGCGGAAGTCCATGACGAGCAGGCCGCCCAGGACCGTGGCCAGGATCCCGAGCCCGAGGGTGAACGCTCCTCCCGCAGCCGCTTCATGGCCTGCCGACGTCATCCCTGCCTCTTCTCGCGCGTTCTTCGTGCGGGAACAGGTTCCCCGGCCATCGGCATCCTCGGGGACGCGAAGCGATCGGACAAGATCTTCTCCGAACTCCCGCACGCCGTCCGCCTCCTGCCGACCGCGCTGGTCCCGGTGCCCGCCGCGCTGCCCGGTCGGGGTGCCGGGTGGCCCGGCCTTCGCCCGGTGGGTCCGTCTTCGGACGGGGGCACCATGTGCCGCCGGGTTTTTCGTTCCCCGCGACCATCACCGGCCCGGCGGCCGCTGCCTACTGTTCATCAACTCGTCCACTCGCCCCCCACCCGCCGGACGGCACCTGAGCCGGGCCGTCCCGCGCGTCCGTCCCCACCGCCCGGCCACCCCCCACCCACCGCCCGGCCCTCGACCGGCCGGTGGACGGCCAGCAAGGAGAGACAGCATGACCTCACGAAGGAGGGCCACCGGGCGGCGGCGGGCAGCCTGTACCTCCGCCGTGGCCGCGGCGGTGGCCGTGTCGTCGACGGCCCGCGGAGGCGGCGCGTCCGCCGGCGGGGCCTCGACGGTCGTCGTCGCGATCGCGTCCGACCCGGGCAGTCTCAGCCCGTTGACGACCCTGGCCGGCACCGCGCTCATGATCAACAGGTTCGCCTACGACCCCCTGGTGCACAGCGCCGCGGACGGCTCGATGGCGCCCGGGGTGGCCGAGACCTGGTCGGTCGAGGGCGGCACCGCGCGGTTCACCCTCCGCGAGGGCGTCACCTGTGAGGACGGCTCCCCGCTCACCGCCTCGGACGTCGCCGCCGAGTACCACCACATCGCCGACCCCGTGAACAAGTCACCACTGCGGCCAAGCCTCCTGAGCCACCGACGGCAACCCCGTGAAAGCCACACCCGACACCCCCGGGTGAGCCAAACCCCACGAACGGCTCGCTCGACCCGATCAAGAAGGTAGGACCCCGTGACCACGACCAGGCCACTGATCGTCGAGGACCTGTACCGGTTCGCCGTCCCGGGCCAGCCGGCCCTCGCCCCCGACGGCGGGCAGGTCGCCTACACCCTGACCACCCAGGACGCCGAGCACGACCGCCCGGTGAGCTCGCTCTGGCTCGTCCCCGCCACCGGCGGACCGGCCGCCCCCCGGCGGCTCACCCACGGGCCCGCCGACAGCGCGCCGCAGTGGTCGCCGGACGGCACCGCCCTGGCGTTCCTGCGCGCCGGACAGCTCCACCTGCTCCCCGCCGACGGCGGCGAGGCCCGGCCGCTCACCTACCGCGAGCACGGCGCCGGCCTCCCGGTCTGGAGCCCGGACGGCGGCCGGATCGCCTTCGCCGCCGTCGTCGGCCGCCCGGGCCCGGCGGAACCGCTGGTCGTCGACCGCCTCGGCAAGGCCGACGGCGAGGGCCTGCTGGGCCCGCAGCGCACCCATCTGTTCGTGGTGGAGGTGGACTCGGGCCGCACCACCCGGGTGACCGGTGGCGACGTCCGGATCACCGGTCTGCCCGCCTGGTCGCCCGACGGCACCCGGCTGGCCTTCCCGGCGGCGGTCGGCCCAGACGCCGATCTCACCGGAGCCGTCGGGGCCTTCCTCGTCGGGGCAGAAGAGGAGGACGCCGTCCCGCGGCCGGTCGGACCGGCCGGCGGCCTGATCCGGACCGTCGACTGGTACCCGGCGGGCGACGCGCTGCTGCTGGCCGGCCGCACCACCCTCGCCACCGGTCATGACGCGCTGCTGCGCCAGCCGCTCGACGGCTCGGCGCCCACCGCGCTCACCACCGCCCTGGACCGGAACGTGATGCCCGGAGGGCCCGGCTACCCGGGCGCCCTGCCGCAGTTCCACGGCGAGAAGGGCGGGCAGATCGTCTTCTGCGCCCGAGACCGGGGCGCCACCCGGCTGTACGGGCTGGGCCCCGGCGACGGCTCCGGCCCCGGCTTCGGCTTCGGCTTCGGTGAGATCGTCGAACTTCCGCTGCCGCCCGGCAGCGGTGTGTCCGGCTGCTCCGTCGCCGCCCGGGCCGGAGCGGGCGGCAGGGCCGCGCTCGCCGTCGCCGACCGCTCCTCCTTCGGCGAGATCGACCTGCTCGACCTCGCCACCGGCGAACTCACCCGGCTCACCGCGCACATGGCCCAGGCCCTCCCCGAGGTGACCCTGCACCCCGTCACCGAACGGGAGTTCACCATCGCGGACGGCACCCGGGTGCACGGCCTGATCACCCGCGACCCACAGGCCCCCGCCCCCGGCCCGCTGCTCGTCGACCTCCACGGCGGCCCGCACAACGCCTGGGCCCCGCACGCCACCCCCATCCACCTCTACCACCAGGAACTCGTCAGCCGGGGCTGGACCGTCCTCACCCTCAACATCCGTGGCAGCGACGGCTACGGCGAGGACTTCTTCACCGCCGCCCTCGACGCCTGGGGCGAGAGCGACGAGCAGGACGTGCTGCAACCCGTCGCCGCCCTCGTCGCCGAGGGCCTCGCCGACCCCGGGCGGATCGCGCTCACCGGCTACAGCTACGGCGGCTACCTCAGCTGCTGGCTCTCCGCCCGCAGCGACGTCTTCGCCGCCGTCGTCCCCGGCGGCCTGATCGCCGACCTGCCCGCCCTGGCCGCCACGTCCGACGAGGGCCACGAGATCGGGCATGCCGAAATCGCCGACGCCGCCCGGCAGCGGGAACTCTCCCCGCTCACCCACGTCGACGGCGTCCGGGCGCCCACGCTGATCCTGCACGGCGCCGCCGACGACACCTGCCCCGCCGGCCAGGCCGAGCAGTGGTTCCACGCGCTGCGGACCAGGGGCGTCCCGGTCCGGATGGTCCGCTACCCCGGGGGCTCGCACCTGTTCATCCTCGCCGGACGCCCCTCGCACCGTGTCGACTACAGCCGCCGCCTCGTCGACTGGGTCACCGAGCACACCGCCCGCTGACCGCACCACTCGCCCCACCACGCACCACCTCCCGATCCCACCGCGAACAGGAGCCGCACCATGACCGCACCCCGGAACCGCTCGCTCGACACCGCCCACTGGGCCGGCCGCCTCGCCGAACTGGCCGCCCGCCACTCGGTGCCCGGCGCGAGCCTGGCCATCTGGCACCACGGCCGGCAGATCGAGGCCGCCACCGGCTTCGCCAACGCCGACGCCCGGATCGAGGCGACCACCGACACCCTCTGGCAGATCGGCTCGATCTCCAAGGTGTGGACGACCACGGTCGCGATGGCCCTGGTCGAGGAGGGCGTGCTCGACCTGGACAGCCCGATCGTCAAGGTCCTGCCCGAACTCCGGCTCGCCGACGAACACCTGACCCAGAACGTGACCCTGCGCCACCTGGTCACCCACACCAGCGGCATCGACGGCGACTTCTTCGCCGACACCGGCCGGGGCGACGACTGCCTGGAGAAGTACACAGAACTGCTCGCCGACGTCTCCGTCAACCACCCGCTCGGCGCGACCATGTCCTACTGCAACGCCGGGTTCTCGCTGCTCGGCCGCGTCCTGGAGCGGGTCACCGGCGTCCAGTGGGACGAGCTGATGCGCGCCCGCCTCTTCCGCCCGCTCGGCCTGACCCACACCGCGACCCTGCCCGAGGAGGTGCTGCGCCACCGCGCCGCCGCCGGACACCTCGGCGACCCGCTCAAGGTCGCCGCGCACTGGTCGCTGATGCGCTCCGCCGGCCCGGCCGGCCTGATCTGCGCCACCGCGAGCGATGTGCTGGCCTTCGCCCGCCTCCACCTCGCCGAGGGCGTCACCGAGGACGGCACCCGGCTGCTGAGCGCCGAGTCCGTCCGCGCCATGCAGACCCCGCAGGTCGAACTGCCCGACCGGCACCTGTTCGGCCACGCCTGGGGCCTCGGCTGGATCCTCGCCGAGTGGGACGGGCGCCCGGTGTACGCGCACGACGGCGGCACCATCGGCCAGAGCGCCTTCCTGCGCGTCCTGCCCGGCGAGCGGCTCGCGATCTGCCTGCTCACCAACGGCGGCAGCACCAGGGACCTGTACGAGGACCTGTTCCGGGAGATCACCGCCGAACTCGCCGACGTGACCATGCCCGGCCCGATCCGGCCCGCCGAGGGCCCGGTGCCGACGGACCCGGCCGCCATCACCGGCGTCTACGAGCGCGCCTCCTCGCAGATCGAGATCCTCGAACGGGGCGGCGAGCTGATCATGGTCAGCCGCTTCACCGGCGAACTGGCCGACCTGGTCGAGCAGCCGGAGCAGGAGCACCCGATGCGCCCGCTGGAGCCCGGCACCTTCGTCGTCCAGCGCGACGGCGCGGCCGGCTGGTTCCCGGTCGTCTTCTACACCCTCGCCGACGGCTCGCGCTATCTGCACCACGGCGGCCGGGCCAACCCGAAGGTGAGCTGACATGCCGCCGACCACCACACCCCCGCACACCGCCTCCCGGCGCTCGGCCGACCCCTCGGCCGTCGCCCGGCTGGAGGCCCGGCTGCCCGAGCTGGTCGCCGACATCGAGGCGCTCGTCACCGCCGAGTCCCCGACCGCCGACCGGGCCGCCGTCGCCCGCTGCGCGGACCTCGTCGCCGAGCTCGGCACCCGTCTCACCGGCCGGGCCCCGGAACGGCTGGAGACCGGCGGCCGCCCGCAGCTGCGCTGGCGCTTCGGCGCCGGCGACGGCGTCCTGCTGCTGGGCCACCTCGACACCGTCTGGCCGGTCGGCTCCCTGGCCACCCACCCCTTCGGCGTCACCGACGGCAGGCTCACCGGCCCCGGCTGCTTCGACATGAAGGCCGGACTGGTGCAGCTCTTCCACGCCCTGGCCACCCTCGACGACCTCGACGGCGTCACCGTCCTGGTGACCAGTGACGAGGAGACCGGCTCCGCCGACTCCCGCGCCCTCATCGAGGCCGAGGCCCGGCGCACCCGCGCCGTCCTGGTCCTGGAGGCCGCCGAGGACGGCGCCCTGAAGACCGAGCGCAAGGGCGCCTCCCTCTACGACCTGGCGATCACCGGCCGCGCCGCGCACGCCGGGCTGGAGCCCGAGCGCGGCATCAACGCGACCACCGAACTCGCCCGCCAGGTCCTCGCCCTGGCCGCCCTCGCCGATCCGGACGCCGGCACCACCGTCACCCCGACCGTCGCCACCGCAGGCACCACCCGCAACACGGTGCCGGACACGGCGCTGCTGCGGATCGACGTCCGCGCCCGGACCGCCGCCGAGCAGCAGCGGGTCGACACCGCCCTGTACGGACTCGCCCCCACCCTGAAGGGCGCCGCGCTCGCCCTCTCCGGCGGGCCCGACCGGCCCCCGCTCCCCGCGGCCTCCTCGGCCGGGCTGTTCGCCCGCGCCCAGCGGCTGAACGACGCCCTCGGCCTCGGGCCGCTGCGCGGCGCGGCCGTCGGCGGCGGCTCGGACGGCAACATCACCGCCGGTGTCGGCACCCCGACCCTGGACGGGCTCGGCGCCGTCGGCGGCGGCGCCCACGCCGACCACGAACACGTGATCGTCGCCGAACTCCCGCGCCGGGCCGCCCTGCTGGCGGCCCTGGTCGACGAGCTGCGCGGACGGCCGGCATGACCGCCCCGCACCCGGCCCCGCACCCCGTCCGGCCCCCGGGGCCGGCCGACCTCCTACGCGGCGCGCGCCGGGCCGCCGAGCGGGCCGCGCTCGGCAGCGGTGTCACCATCGGCGAACTGCACGGCCTCGACGCCATGCGCGAGGCCTGCGACCTGCTCCACCGGGTCTGGCGGCCCGAACCGGGCAACCCGATGATGACCCCCGAACTGCTGCTGGTCTTCGCCCACTCCGGCAGCTACGTCGTGGGCGTCCACCGGAACGGCCGGATGATCGGCACCTGCCTCGGCATGCTCGCCGCCGTCGGCCTCCACTCGCACATCGCCGCCGTCGTCGACGACGTCCGGGGCCGCAGCGTCGGCTACGCCGTCAAACTCCACCAGCGCGCCTGGTCGCTGGAGCGCGGCATCACCACCGTCACCTGGACCTACGACCCGCTGGTCAGCCGCAACGCCTACTTCAACCTCGCCAAACTGGGCGCGGTGCCCGCCGAGTACCTCGCCAACTTCTACGGCGCGATGCGCGACGGCGTCAACGCGGGCGCCGACTCGGACCGGCTGCTCGTCCGCTGGGACCTCGCCGGCGAGCGGGCCGCCCTGGCCTGCGAGGGCCACCCGCGCACCGTCGACCCCGCCGCGCTGCGCCCGCCCGCGGCGGTCGCCCTCGACCTCGGCCCCGACGGCCGCCCCGTCGCCCGGCGGCTGCCCGGCGGCGCCCGCGACGACACCGTCCTGGTCCGCGTCCCGCCCGACATCGAGGCGCTCAGACAGACCGACCCCAAGGCCGCGGGGGAGTGGCGCCGCGCCCTGCGCGACGTCCTCGGCGGCCTGATGGACGACGGCCGGCACACCGTCACCGGCTTCGCCCGGGACGGCCGGTACCTCATCGAACGACGTCAGGAGAACAGAGCATGAAGCCCGTCGGAGTGGAACTGCGCCGGATCGCGATGCCACTGGTGTCGCCGTTCCGCACGTCGTTCGGCACCCAGACCACCCGTGAACTCCTGCTGCTGCGGCTGGAGACCACCGAGGGCGAGGGCTGGGGCGAATGCGTCACGATGACCGACCCGGTCTACTCCTCGGAGTACACCGAGGCCGCCGCCGACGTGCTCCGCCGTCACCTGCTGCCCGCCCTGTTCGCCCAGCCGCACCTCGACCCCTGGACGGTCGCCCCCGCCCTCGCCGCCTTCAAGGGCCACCGGATGGCCAAGGCCGCCCTGGAGACGGCCGTCCTGGACGCCTGGCTGCGGGCCCGCTCGATCTCCTTCGCCGAATGGCTCGGCGCCACCGCCGACCGCGTCCCGGCCGGGGTCTCGGTGGGCATCATGGACGACATCCCCGCCCTGCTCGACGCCGTCGAGGGCTACCTCGCCGAGGGCTACCTGCGGATCAAGCTGAAGATCGAGCCCGGCTGGGACATCGAGCCCGTCCGCGCCGTGCGCGAACGCTTCGGCGACGGCATACCGCTCCAGGTCGACGCCAACACCGCGTACACCGTGGCCGACGCACAACACCTCGCCCGGCTCGACGAGTTCGGCCTGCTGCTGATCGAGCAGCCGCTCGACGAGGAGGACGTGCGCGGCCACGCCCGGCTCGCCCGGCAGCTGCGCACCCCCATCTGCCTGGACGAGTCGATCGTCTCCGCCCGCTCGGCCGCCGACGCCCTCGCCCTGGGCGCCTGCTCGGTCGTCAACGTCAAGCCCGGCCGGGTCGGCGGCTACCTGGAGGCCCGGCGGATCCACGACGTGAGCGCCGCGCACGGGGTGCCCGTCTGGTGCGGCGGCATGCTGGAGACCGGCCTCGGCCGGGCCGCCAACGTCGCGCTCGCCGCCCTGCCCGGCTTCACCCTCCCCGGCGACACCTCCGCCTCCGGGCGCTACTACCGCACGGACATCACCGAGCCCTTCGTCCTCCGCGACGGCCACCTGGACGTCCCCCGGGGGCCGGGCCTCGGCGTCTCACCGGTCCCCGAACTGCTCGCCGAGGTCACCGTGTCGAACGAATGGACCGCCCGATGAACACCGCTCGCCCCGCCCTGCGGGCCGTCTTCGAGGAGGCCGGCGTCCGGGGCCACGTCTTCGCCCGCGACATCGACGGCCCCGCCGCCCTCGGACTCGACGAGGACACACCGGTCGTCCTCGCCTCCGTCTTCAAGATCCCGGTCGCCCTGGCCTACGCCCGCGAGGCCGCCGCCGGCCGGCTGGAACGCACCGAGCGGCACCCGGTGCCCCCGCCGCTGCGGGACGGCGGCATCGGCACCTCCGGCTGCGCCGACCCGGTCGAGCTGAGCCTGCGCGACCTCGTCCTGCTGATGCTGACGATGAGCGACAACGCCGCCACCGACGTCGTCCTGCACCGGGTCGGCCTCGACCGGGTCAACGCCCTGCTCGCCGGGCTCGGCCGGGACCGGACCCACCTGGTCGGCGGCTGCGCGGACCTCATCGGCTCACTGCTCGCCGACCTCGGCGCCGCCGACGAGGAGGAGGCACAGGCCAGGCTCGCCGCCCTCACCCCCGCGCAGACGATGGCACTGTCGGTCTGCGTGCCCGAGCGCACCACCCGGGGCACCGCCCGCGACACGGCCGAACTCCTGGCCCAGATCTGGCGCGACGAGGCGGGCCCGGCCGAGGCCTGCGCCGAGGTCAGGTCGGTGATGGGCCGTCAGATCTGGCCGCACCGGCTCAGTTCGGGCTTCGAGGACGGCTACCGGATCGCCGGCAAGACGGGCACCCTGCCCGGCTGGCGCAACGAGGCCGGGGTGGTCGAGCACCCCGACGGCGGACGGTACGCGGTGGCGGTGTTCACCCGGGCCGAGACGCCCCGGCAGCGTGACCCCGGCGCGGACCGGGCGATCGGCCGGGCCGCCCGGATCGCGGTCGACGCACTGCGGGCGACGGCACCGTCCACCCCGGAGCCGTCGTCGGTGGTGAACCCGCCTACTGTGACCGCATGATCCCGACCGCGCGGGCCGTCCTCGGCCGCATCCTGACCGACCTGGGATCGACGCTGGTCGAGGTCGTGGCCGGGGACCCCGACCCGGTCCGACCGGTCGGCGGGGTGCTCATCCACGACCCGATGGACGAGCCCGCGCGGCTGCCCGGGGCCGTCGTCCTCGGCGTCGGTGTCGCCGGTGCGCCGGCCGTCGCCGCCCTGGTCGAGCGGGCGGCCGGCCTCGGCGCGGCCGCCGTGATCGTCCGCTCGCCGGTCGCCGTCGACGACACCGTCACCGCCGCCGTCGCCGGGAGCGGCGTGCCCGTCCTCGGCCTCACCCCCGGCGCCTCCTGGGCCCAGGTCGCCGCCCTGCTGCGGGCCCTGCTGGCCGTCGACGAGTTCGCGGGCGAGGACCTGGCGGGCGCCGGGGAGGACGTCGGCGGCCCGCTCTCCGGCGATCTGTTCGCCCTCGCCAACGCGATCGCCGCCCTCCTCGACGGGCCGGTCACCGTCGAGGACCGCGGCGGCAAGGTACTCGCCTTCTCCAGCCGCCAGGACGAGGGCGACCCGGCCCGGATCGCGACCATCCTGGACCGCCAGGTCCCCGCCGAGAAACTCCGCGACCTGGAGGCCCGGGGCGCCTTCCACGCGCTCTACCGCAGCGAGGGCCCGCTCTACGTCGACGGCGTCGCCGACAAACCCCGGGTGGCGATCGCCGTCCGGGCGGGCGGGGAGATCCTCGGCTCCATCTGGGTGGTCGTCCAGGACCGCCTGGGCCCCGACGGCGAGCACGCCCTGACCGAGGCCGCGAAGGTCGCCGCCCTCCACCTGCTGCGCCGCCGGGCCGGCGAGGACGTCGGCCACCGGCTCCGCGCCGACCTGCTGGCCACCGTCCTCGAAGGCGGCGCCGCCGCACCGCAGGCCGCCGCCCGGCTCGGGCTGACGGCCCAGCCCGCCTGCGTCCTGGCCCTGACGGTGCTCGGCGACTCCTCCGCCCCCGACCTGCTCGCCGCCGGCCACCGCTCCGGCGAGGCGCTCGCCCTGCACCTGGCCGCCGTCCACCCGCGCGCCGCCACCGCCTCGCTCGGCGGTGTGACCTACGCCGTCCTGCCGAGCGGCTCCGACGAGGCGGCCGTCCGGGTCGCCGACACCTTCCTCTCCCGGATCGCCCCCCGCGTCCCGGCGGTCATCGGCCTCGGCCGGCTCGCCGCCCACCCCGGCGAGCTGCCCCGCTCACGGGCCGACGCCGACCGCGCCCTGCGGGTGCTCACCGCCGGCGGCACGCCGCACCGCGTCGCCCATCTCTCCGACGTCTACGTCGCGTCGCTCCTCCTCGAACTCGCCGACCGGGTCCACGCCGAGGACGACCTCCCCGACAACCCCGTCGCCCGCCTGCGGGCCTACGACGCCGAACACCACAGCGCGCTCACCGAGACCCTCGCGGCCTGGCTGGACACCTTCGGCGACGTCGTCGCGGCCGCCGCCGCCGTCCACATCCACCCCAACACCTTCCGCTACCGGCTCAAGCGCCTCGCCGAGGTGGCGGACCTCGACCTCGCCGACCCCGGGGCCCGCTTCGAGGCCATGCTCCACCTCCGCCTCACCCCGCCCACCCCCTGACCGGGGCGCGGCTCTGCGTACGGGCCGCAGGTCGCCGCCCGGGGAGCTTCGGGGCGGAGCCGGAGGGAGCGGCACCCTGGACTTGCTAGGACGTCCGACTATATGGTCGTGGACAAGGCCCGCAGTGCAGGGAAGCCGGTGTGAGTCCGGCACGGTCCCGCCACTGTGACCGGGGAGCGCGTCACCGCAGTACCAGCCACTGGCAGCCAGCCGGGAAGGCCGGGTGGCGCGCGCTGATCCGGGAGTCAGGATACCGACTGCGGGTGTTCCGTGTTGTCCACGAGGATGGAGCAAACACGCATGGCACCGGTCTGTGTCCTTCCTGGCCCTGGTGATCCTGCGACGGTCGCGGCACGCACGTCACCCTGACGGCTCGCCGCGCCCGGCAGCACCCGCGTCCCGCACACCTGCGTGTCGGGCGGGCGTGCCGCCGTGCCCCGGTTCCCTCGGATCCCACCTGACATCCTGACGAGAGCAGGCTTGTGATGGTCCGTGAACTCACCCATTTCATCGGCGGAAAGCATGTCCCCGGTACGTCCGGGGTGTTCGGCGACGTGTACGACCCCAGCACCGGCACGGTCCAGGCGCGGGTACCGCTCGCCGGCCGGGCCGAGACCGAGGCGGCGGTCGCCGACGCCGAACAGGCCCAGACCGAGTGGGCCGGCTGGAACCCGCAGCGTCGCGCCCGGGTGCTGCTGCGCTTCCTGCAACTCGTCGAGGCCGAACGCGAGCCGCTGGCCCGACTGCTCTCCGCCGAGCACGGCAAGACCGTCGCCGACGCCCACGGCGACCTGCAACGCGGCCTGGAGGTGGTCGAGTTCGCCGCCGGCGTGCCGCACCTCCTCAAGGGCGAGTTCACCGACGGCGCCGGCCCCGGCATCGACGTCCACTCGCTCCGCCGGCCGCTCGGTGTGGTCGCCGGCATCACCCCGTTCAACTTCCCCGCGATGATCCCGCTCTGGAAGGCCGCACCCGCCATCGCCTGCGGAAACGCCTTCCTCCTCAAGCCGTCCGAACGCGACCCCTCGGTGCCGCTGCGGCTGGCCGAGCTGTTCCTGGAGGCCGGCCTGCCGCCGGGCGTGCTGAACGTGGTCAACGGCGGCAAGGAGGCGGTCGACACCCTGCTCGACGACCCCCGGGTGCAGGCCCTGGGATTCGTCGGGTCCACACCGGTCGCCCAGTACGTGTACGCCACGGCGGCGGCCCGCGGAAAGCGGGCGCAGTGCTTCGGCGGTGCCAAGAACCACCTGATCGTCATGCCCGACGCCGATCTCGACCAGGCCGCCGACGCGCTGATCGGTGCGGGCTACGGCTCCGCCGGCGAGCGGTGCATGGCCATCTCCGTCGCGGTGCCGGTGGGGGAGGAGACCGCCTCCGCCCTGGTCGCCAGGCTCACCGAGCGGATCGCCGCGCTGAAGGTCGGCGCCGCCCACGATCCCGAGGCCGATTTCGGCCCGCTCGTCAGCCGGGACGCCCTGGAGCGGGTGCGCGGCCTCCTGGACCTCGGCGTCCAGGAGGGCGCCGAACTGGTGGTCGACGGACGCGAGTTGACCGTGCCCGGGTACGAGGGTGGCTATTTCCTCGGCGCCACGCTCTTCGACCGCGTCACCCCCGGGATGCGGATCTACCAGGAGGAGATCTTCGGCCCGGTCCTGTGCGTGGTCCGCGCCGCGGACTACGAGGAGGCGCTGCGGCTGCCGAGCGAGCACGAGTACGGCAACGGGGTGGCGATCTTCACCCGGGACGGCGACACCGCCCGGGACTTCTCCCGGCGGGTGAACACCGGTATGGTCGGTGTCAATGTGCCGATTCCGGTGCCGGTGGCGTACCACACCTTCGGCGGCTGGAAGCGCTCCGGGTTCGGCGACCTCAACCAGTACGGGCCGGACGCGATCCGCTTCTACACCCGGACCAAGACCGTCACCTCGTGCTGGCCCTCCGGGGTCAAGGAGGGCGCGAGTTTCACCATCCCCACGATGGGCTGAGGGCCGCTGTGCACAGGGAACTGACCGAGGATCAGCTCGCTATCGTCTCGACCACCAGGGACTTCGCGCAGGAGTGCCTTGCCCCGTACGCGGTGGAGTGGGACCAGAACAAGCACTTTCCCGTGGACGTCCTCGCCAGGGCGGCCGCTCTCGGGCTCGGCGGCGTCCACGTCCGCGAGGAGTGCGGCGGCTCCGGCCTGACCCGGCTGGACGCCGTCCTGGCCTTCGAAGCCCTCGCCACCGGCTGCCCCTCCATCGCCGGCTACACCTCCATCCACAACATGGTCGCCGGGATGATCGACCGCCACGGCACACCCGGGCAGCGGGCCCGCTGGCTGCCGGGCCTCTGCTCGATGCGCGACCTGGCGAGCTACTGCCTCACCGAGCCGGGCGCCGGCTCGGACGCCGCCGCACTCACCACCCGCGCCCGCCGCGACGGCGACCACTACGTCCTGGACGGCGTCAAGCAGTTCATCTCCGGCGCCGGGTCCTCGCAGGTGTACGTGGTGATGGCCCGCACCGGTGGCGAGGGGCCGCACGGCATCTCCGCGTTCGTCGTCGAACGCGGGGATCCGGGACTCTCGTTCGGGCCCAACGAGCGCAAGATGGGCTGGAACGCCCAGCCCACCCGCCAGGTGGTCCTGGACGGTGTCCGGCTGCCCGCGGACCGCCTGCTCGGGGTGGAGGGCGGAGGTTTCCGGATCGCCATGAACGGCCTCGACGGCGGCCGGCTCGGCATCGCCGCCTGCTCCCTCGGCGGGGCCCAGGACGCACTGGAACGGGCCACCAAGTACCTCGCCGAACGGGAGGCGTTCGGCGCCAGGCTCCTGCACGCCCAGGCCCTGCAGTTCCAGCTCGCCGACATGGCGACCGAGCTGGAGGCCGCCAGGTCGCTGCTCTGGCGCGCCGCCACCGCGCTGGACGACGGCGACCCGCAGGCCCCCCACCTGTGCGCGATGGCCAAGCGCTTCGCCACCGACACCGGTTACGAGGTCGCCAACCGCGCCCTCCAACTGCACGGCGGCTACGGCTACCTCGCCGAGTACGGCGTCGAGAAGATCGTCCGCGACCTGCGGGTGCACCAGATCCTCGAAGGGACCAACGAGATCATGCGCGTCATCGTCGCCCGCGGCCTGACCGGGGCCGCCTGATGAACACCGGGACGGAACAGGAGGACGTCCTCCTCGAACGCGAGGGCCGGATCGGCCGGATCGTCCTCAACCGGCCGAAGGCACTCAACGCGCTGACCCACCCGATGGTCCGCCGGATCGACGAGGCCCTCGCCCGCTGGGAGCAGGACGAGACCGTGGCGGCCGTGGTCATCACCGGCGCGGGGGAGCGCGGCCTCTGCGCGGGCGGGGACATCCGCGCCATCTACGAGGACGCCCGGGCCGGCGGCACCGCCTCCCTCGGCTTCTGGCGCGACGAGTACCGCCTCAACGCCAGGATCGCCCGCTACCCCAAGCCGTACATCGCCGTGATGGACGGCATCGTGATGGGCGGCGGAGTCGGAATCTCCGCCCACGGCCGTGTCCGCGTCGTCACCGAACGCACCAGGATCGCCATGCCCGAGACCGGCATCGGCTTCGTCCCCGACGTCGGCGGCACCTACCTGCTCGCCCTCGCCCCGGGCGAACTCGGCACCCACCTCGCACTCACCGCCGCGACCGCCGGACCGGGCGACGCGCTGCTGTGCGGACTGGCCGACCTCCTCGTCCCCGCCGCGAAGCTGCCGTCGTTCCTCGCCGCGCTCACCGAGGAGGAGGTCACCGCCGCGGTGCACCGCCACGCCGCTCCCGTCCCCGCCGGCCCGCTCGCCGCACAGCTCGACTGGATCGACCACTGCTACGCCGCCGACACGGTCGAGGAGATCCTCGACCGCCTGCGCGCCAGCGGGGAGGGCGCGGCGAAGGAGGCCGCCGAGCAGATCGCCGCCAAGTCGCCCACCGCCCTCAAGGTGACCCTGCGCTCGCTGCGCCGGGCCCGCCGGCTCGGCCCGCTGGAGCAGGTCCTGGACCAGGAGTACCGGGTCTCCAGCGCGGCCCTGCGCTCGCCCGACCTGGTCGAGGGCGTCCGGGCCCAGGTGATCGACAAGGACCGCTCCCCACGCTGGTCGCCACCGGCCCTGGAGGCCGTGACCGAGGACGACGTGGACCGCTTCTTCACCCCGCTGGGCCCGCAGGAGCTGGGCCTCGGCACCACCACCGCATGGGAGGAACGCTGGTGACCATCCGCACGATCGCCTTCGTGGGACTGGGCAACATGGGCGGCCCGATGGCCGCGAACCTCGTCAGGGCCGGCCACCGGGTGACCGGCTTCGACCTCGACCCCGACGCCCTGCGCCGCGCCGAGGCGGCCGGCGTGCCGGCCGCCGCCTCCGCGCCGGCCGCCGTGGCCGACGCGCAGCTGGTGATCACCATGCTGCCCGCGGGCCGCCAGGTCCTCGACCTCTACCGGGACGGCGGACTGCTGGCCGCGGCCGAGCCCGGAACCCTGTTCGTCGACTGCTCGACCATCGACGTGGCCGACGCCCGCGAAGCGCACGCGGCGGCCCTCGCGGCGGGCCACCGGGCGCTGGACGCGCCGGTCTCCGGCGGTGTGACCGGTGCGAGCGCCGCGAGCCTCACCTTCATGGTCGGCGCGGCGGAGGCGGACTTCGCCGCCGCCCTGCCGGTCCTGGAGGCGATGGGCCGCAAGGTCGTGCACTGCGGCCCGTCCGGCGCCGGGCAGGCCGCGAAGATCTGCAACAACATGATCCTCGGGATCTCGATGATCGCCGTCAGCGAGGCCTTCGTCCTCGGCGAGCACCTCGGCCTGAGCCACCAGGCGCTGTTCGACGTGGTCTCGACCGCCTCCGGCCAGTGCTGGGCGCTCACCAGCAACTGTCCAGTGCCCGGTCCGGTGCCCGCCAGCCCCGCCAACCGGGACTACCGGCCCGGCTTCGCCGCCGCGCTGATGGCCAAGGACCTCGGCCTGGCCGCCGACGCCGCGAAGGCCGCCGGTGTTCCGGTGGAACTGGGCTCCCACGCGGCCGAGCTGTACGCCGGGTTCGCCGCGGACCAGGGTGCCGGGCTGGACTTCTCGGCGGTCATCAACACCATCAGGGAGAGCGCGAAGTGACGGGCCACGAGCCGGTCCTGGTGGAGGTGTTCTGACCCGTGAGGCCGGGGTCGGGGTCGGGGCCGGCGGGTGGCCGGCCCTTGACCCCTTCTCCGCACGACCGACATGATGAGCCGTCATGTACTGACTCCGCCGTTGGGGGAAGTCCGGTCCGAGTCCGGCGCTGACCCGCAACGGTAGGCCGCCGACGGCTGTCGGCGGCGAGCCCGAGGACCCGTCGGCGGAGGCGTGTGTTCCCTCCTCCCGTCGTGGTCTGCGGGCCGGAGTTCCCAGGGCTGCCCGGTTCCGCACCGGCGGCCGGGCGGGGACCCCGTGCGCCCGGGCCCGGAAAGGCGTCCCATGCCCACGCTCCGCCGCTCCCTCGGTCTGCTCGCGATACCCGCGCTCGTTCTGACCGCCGTGCTTCCGGCGTCCGCCGCCCAGGCGGCCCCGGCCCCGGCTCCGGCCCCGGTCTCGGCGACCGTCCGTCCCGACGCCGCCGCGGCCGGCTGGCTCGCCCGCCAACTCGTCGACGGAGACCACTTCGAGACCGTCTTCGACGGCACCGCCTACCCCGACCAGGGGCTGACCATCGACGCCGTGCTGGCCTTCGCCGCCTCCCACAGCTCCGACCAGGCCGCCGCGAAGGCCACCGCCTGGCTCGCGCAGCCCGGGATCATCAGCGGCTACCTCGGCGACGGCACCACCGAGGCGTACGCCGGGGCGACCGCCAAGCTGCTGCTCGCCGCCGAGGTCCGCGGCGAGGACGTCCACGGCTTCGGCGGTGTCGACCTCCCGGCCCGGCTCCGCTCGCTCCAGACCCCGAGCGGCCGCTTCTCCGACCGCTCCCAGTGGGGCGACTACAGCAACGCCTTCGGTCAGTCCCTGGCGGTGATCGCCCTCCAGCGCACCCCGGACGGCGCCCCGGCCGCCGCCGTCGACTTCCTCGCCGGCAGCCAGTGCCCGGACGGCGGCTTCCCCGTCGCCTTCGGCCAGACCACCTGCGCGGGCGACCCGGACGCCACCGCGCTCGCCGTCCAGGCCCTTGCCGCCACCGGCCGCACCGCCAAGGCGAACGCCGGACTCGGCTGGCTGACCGCCCACCAGAACACCGACGGGGGGTTCGCCGCAGCCGGCGCGACCACCTCCAACGCCAACACCACCGGACTGGCCACCCAGGCCCTGCTGTCCACCGGACGGCTCGGCGCGGGTCTCAAGGGCTGGAGCAGCCTGGTCAAGCTCCAGCAGGGCTGCGCCGCCGACGCCGCCGTCCGCGGCGCGGTCGCGTACGACGCGTCCGGGTTCAGCCAGGCCAACGGAGCCCGGGCCACCGCGCAGGCCGTCCTGGGTCTGTCCGGCACCCCGCTGGCCGCCCTCTCCGCCCACGGCGCGCGCCCGGCAGCCCCGGTCCTGGCCTGCCCGGCACCGGCCGGCCGCTGAAACCGCCGAAACCGCCGATCCCGTGAGGAGCCTTTCGATGACCCGCACCCCTGCCCCGGCCCCGGCCCGCCGGATCCGCCGCACCGTCGGTTCGGTCGCCGCCGTCGCGGCCCTGACCGCCGGCCTGCTCGGCGCCTCCGCCGCCCAGGCGCCGCGGGCGAGCGCCACCGCCTGCACCGGTACGACCGGCGTGACCGTCGTCGTCGACTTCACCGCGCTCGGCGGCGGAATCGAGACCGGCTGCGCCCCCGGCGACCCGGCCAGCGGCCTGGCCGCACTGACCGGCGCCGGCTTCCCGTACGCCTTCCACCCGCGCTACCCGGGCTTCGTCTGCAAGATCAACGCTCTCCCCGCCACCTGCACCAACCCCACCGGCACCGCCTACTGGTCGTACTGGCACGCCCAGCACGGCGGCCCGTGGTCGTACAGCTCGCTGGGCGCCGGAAGCTACGACCCGGCCCCCGGGGACGTCGAGGGCTGGTCCTTCGGTGCCGGTGCCCAGCCGGGTATCACCGCGCCCTGATCCCCACCGGGCCGATCCGCCTCGGTGCTCCGGCTGGAACGGAGAAATCCGGCTGGAGCACCAGGAGGCCCGTCATGGCGCCGGCTCCACCCATTGGGCACGCCAGGCGGGCGGAGCGAACGGATCCGCGAAATACTGGGTCTCGCGGGCGACCTTTCCATCGCGGAATTCCATCACGCTGACGGTGGGTACCGGTTTTCCGTCGTAGTCGAGCACGTATTCGGTGATCCAGAGGTCCCCGCTGCCGAGAATCCGGCGGATGGTGAAGCCGAGCCTGGCCGGGTGGTGTGAGCGCAGCGCCTGCAGGTTGTGGCGGCCGTGGATGCGCTCACCCGACTGGGGATAATCAACGATGACGTCGTCGTGGTAGATCTCGTGCTCGGTGTCCTGGTCCCCCGCGGCGGACGCTGCCCAGTGCCGATCCAGCGCCGCTCGGGTCTCCTGGTGCCCCATCGTGTTCCCTCCGATCACAGCGGTGTCGGACGAGGCGCACATCCGGTGTGCCGGCCTCTTGCCGACCACCGTAACCCCGGCGGCGGTCCCGCCGCCGAGCATGGTTTCCGGACGGTCATCCCGGCGGCCCACGATGACAATGACAGACAGGGAGTGGTCCCATGACCGGGGCGACCGGCAGGGTGGCATTGGTGACAGGGGCCGGCAGCGGAATCGGTGCGGCCACCGCGCGCCTTCTGGCCGCACGAGGGATGCGCGTGGTGGTCAACTACCTGCACAGCGGCACGGCAGCCGGGAAGGTCGTGGCCGGCATCGAGGCCGCGGGCGGCCAGGCCATGGCCGTGCAGGCCGACGTGCGCGAGGCAGCGGCGGTCGAGAGCATGATCGAGCAGGTCCGGGCGGCATGGGGCGGCACCGACGTGCTCGTGCACAACGCGCTCACCCCGTATGTGGTCAAGCCGTTCCAGGACATGACGTGGGAAGAGCTGGGCGGCAAGCTCGACGACGAGCTGCGTGCGGCGTTCGCGGTCACCAAGGCCGTCCTGCCCGCCATGACCGAACAGGGCTGGGGACGCATCGTCTATCTCGGCACCGTCCTCAGCCGCCAGCCCCGGGAGGGCATGATCGCACTGGGCACGGCCAAGGCCGCACTGGCGCAGTTCGCCCGGTACCTCGCCCAGGAGCTGGGCCCGCTGGGCATCACGGTCAACGTCGTCGAGCCCGGCCCGGTGGACGACACCCGCATGGCGGCGGATGTGCTCGACGAGGAGCACAGGCGTCGGCAGGTGGCCGCCACCCCCCTGGGCCGCCTGGCACACCCGGACGACGTCGCCCGGGCGGTCGCCTTCTACGCCGGCGAGGACAGCGCCGTCATGACCGGCACCACGGCCGCGGTCAACGGCGGGATGTCCATGTACTGACGCCCCGCCGTCCTGTGCGCACGGCGGCGGCACGATCAAGGAAAAACGTTCATGTACACGATCGATCTCGCCTACGTCGGGCGGGGCCTGCACGAGGAACTGGCCGCCTACATCGCCGACCAGCAGGGCTACTACGCCGACGAGGGCGTCCACGTCGCGCTGCACGACGGCTGCTCGTGGGACGAGGAGCGGCTGCGCCACGGCGCCACCATCGGGCTCGGCCGGGCACTGCTGTCCCGACTGGCCGACGGCACCCCCTGGGTCGCCCTCAGCGTCAACACCCACCGCCCGCTGTTCTGGTTCCTCGCCCGCCCCGGCCTGACCTCCCTGGCCGACCTGGCCGGCCGACGGCTGGCGGTGCACGCCCCGCACACCGCACCCGGGTGCTTCACCCGGATCGTGCTGCGCCGGGCCGGCCTAGACCCGGACCGCGACATCCACACCGTCGTCCGCCCGCCCGGCGACTACGGCATGGACCTGCGCCGGCTGCACGAGGGCGGGATCGACGCCGCCCTGGTCGGCAGCACCATGGCACCGGAAGCGGTAGCCGCCGAGTACGGCTGGCAGGTGCTGGCCTGGGTCGGCGACCACTTCAGGATCCCCACCGTAGGCGTGGCCGTCGACCCCACCCACCTCCACCCGGACGACCCCGCGGTCCAGGCCGTCGTACGAGCCCACCGGCGTGCCCTGCAGGTGATCCACAACGAACCCGACACCACGGTGCGCCACATCCGGACGTTCCTCGGTCGGCACACCGCGGACGAAGCCCGAGCCCACTACGAGACGTTCATCGCACCGCATTTCACCACCGACGGCCAAGCCGACCTCGCCGTCGGCGCCACCGCGATCACCGCGGTCGCCGCCGAACTCGGCGTCCCCGCCACCGTCACCGCAGCCGAGTTCTACCGCACCGCGACCGCCGACGGGACCGGGTCACAGCGTGGCTGAGGCGGCCACCTGCCCGGAATCGGTCTCATCCGGCCATCCGGCATTCGGACGGGCGGTGACGGCGGGCCCCGCGGGCCCTAGTCTGTGCGGTGCAGTCGGTTCGTCATGTCCTCCAGGCATGGCGTCGTAAGAGGGAACCCGGTGTGAATCCGGGACTGCCCCGCAGCGGTGAGTGGGAACGACCGCCGTCACACGCACTGGACCCCGATGGGGCCCGGGAAGCGACGGCCAGTAGGTGCCGGAGAAGGCCGACAGGCCCGGCGTGCCCGCGAGTCCGAAGACCTGCCACTGCCCGCGTGCACCCCGCACGCGGTGATCTCGGTGACCTCGAGGGCGGGTCGGCGGAGCGGGCGGGCACATTCTGGTGCCGCGCACCCCTGTCGTACCTTCGCCTCCTCGCGCTCTCCCGGGATCGCAGCGCGACTCGCGAAGGAGAGTTCCGTGTCAACGAGTTCCACCACCCCGCAGGCCACCGTGTACGGCTACCCGAGGCAGGGGCCGAACCGGGAGCTGAAGAAGGCGATCGAAGGCTACTGGGCCGGCCGGATCAGTGCCGAGGCCCTGTACGCCACCGCCGCGGACCTGCGGCGCGACACCTGGCGACGGCTCACCGACGCCGGTGTCACCGAGGTCCCCACCGGGGACTTCTCGCTCTACGACCATGTGCTGGACACCACGGTGGCGGTCGGCGCGATCCCCGCCCGGCACCGCGCCGCCGTCGACGCCGACCCGCTGGACGGCTACTTCGCCATGGCCCGCGGCACCCAGGAGGTGGCGCCGCTGGAGATGACCAAGTGGTTCGACACCAACTACCACTACCTCGTACCCGAGTTGGGACCGGACACGGTCTTCGCCGCCAACCCGGCCAAGCCGGTCGGCGAGCTGCGCGAGGCGATCGCCCTCGGCCACACCGCCCGCCCGGTCCTGGTCGGCCCGCTCACCTACCTGCTGCTCGCCAAGCCCGCACCCGGGGTCACCGCGGACTTCCAGCCGATCACCCTGCTGGACCGGCTGCTGCCCGTCTACGCCGAACTCCTCGCCGACCTGCGCGCCGCCGGAGCGGAGTGGGTCCAACTCGACGAGCCCGCCCTCGTCCAGGACCGCACACCGGCCGAACTCTCCGCCGCCGCCCGCGTCTACCGGGAGCTCGGCGGGCTCACCGACCGGCCCAAGCTGCTGGTCGCGACCTACTTCGACCGCGCCGGCGAGGCCCTGCCCGTCCTGGCCAAGGCCCCGATCGAGGGCGTCGGGCTCGACTTCACCGGTCCCGGCGCGGCCAACCTCGACGACCTCGCCGCCGCCGGCGGCCTGCCCGGCAAGCGCCTGGTCGCCGGCGTCGTCGACGGCCGCAACATCTGGCTCAACGACCTGGAGAAGTCGCTCTCCGTCCTCGGCACGCTCCTCGGCCTCGCCGACCGGGTGGACGTCGCCCCGTCCTGCTCGCTGCTGCACGTCCCGCTGGACGCCGCCGCCGAGCGCGACCTCGACCCGCAGGTCGCCCGCTGGCTCGCCTTCGCCCGCCAGAAGACCGGCGAGATCACCGCCCTCGCCCGGGGCCTGCGCGAGGGCACCGACACCGTGGCGGCCCAACTCGCCGCCAACCGGGCCGACCTGGCCTCCCGCGCGGCCTCCGCGCTCACCCACGACCCCGCCGTCCGCGCCCGCGTCGCCGCCACCACCGCCGAGGACGCCCGCCGCGCCCAGGCCTACCCCGAGCGCGCCGGGGCCCAGCGCGTCCGCCTCGGCCTGCCGCTGCTGCCGACCACCACCATCGGCTCCTTCCCGCAGACCGCCGACCTGCGCACCGCCCGCGCCGACCTGCGCGCCGGCCGGATCGACGACGGCACCTACCAGGACCGGATGCGCGCCGAGGTCCGCGAGGTGATCGCCTACCAGGAGAAGGCCGGGATCGACGTCCTGGTCCACGGCGAGCCCGAACGCAACGACATGGTCCAGTACTTCGCCGAACAGCTCACCGGCTACCTGGCCACCCAGCACGGCTGGGTGCAGTCCTACGGCACCCGCTACGTCCGCCCGCCGGTGCTGGCCGGCGACGTCTCGCGGCCCCACGCGATGACCGTCGACTGGTTCCGCTACGCCCAGGACCTGACGGACCGCCCGGTGAAGGGCATGCTCACCGGCCCGGTCACCATGCTCGCCTGGTCCTTCGTCCGCGACGACCAGCCGCTCGCCGACACCGCCCGCCAGGTCGCCCTCGCCCTGCGCGACGAGGTCACCGACCTGGAGGCGGCCGGCGCCGCCGTCGTCCAGGTCGACGAACCCGCCCTGCGCGAGACGCTGCCGCTGCGCGCGGCGGGCCGCCCCGGCTACCTGGCGTGGGCCACCGAGTCCTTCCGGCTCTCCACCTCCGGGGTGCGCGCGGACACCCAGATCCACACCCACATGTGCTACGCGGAGTTCGGCGCGATCATGACCGCGATCGACGATCTCGACGCCGACGTGATCTCCCTGGAGGCGGCCCGTTCGCACATGCAGGTCGCGCACGAGCTGGCCGAGGCCGGCTACCCGCGTGAGGTCGGCCCGGGCGTCTACGACATCCACTCGCCCCGGGTGCCGAGCACCGAGGAGGCCGCGGCCCTGCTCAGGGCCGGACTGGCGGCCATCCCCGCCGAGCGGCTCTGGGTCAACCCCGACTGCGGCCTGAAGACCCGTGGCTGGCCCGAGACCCGCGCCTCGCTCGACCACCTCGTCGAGGCCGCACGCCTGGTCCGTGCCGAGCTGAAGGGCTGACCCGAGCCGAAGGGCCGACCCCGGTGCCGGCGTGGGTGCGGGGGCGACCGTCCCCGCACCCACCCCGTACCGGCTGTCGGCCGGTTCCCCGGATGCGACAGGAGGGGAGCGGTGGGAAGGAAGTTCGAGGCTCGTCGCATCCGTGTTGACGGGCAGGTGATGATCGCCATTCCCGAGAAGGAGTACGCGATCCTGCTGGCCGGCCGTCGGCAGGTCGGAGCACAGGGAGCCCGGATCCGGGTGCTGCAGCACGCCCTCGGCCATGCCCTGGCCAGGCTGGCGGCGGCCCAGCCCCACACCTCGCCTGTTGCGGGACCGCCGCTTCCGGGCGGGTCGTCGGCGTCGGACGGCGCGAGCCCTCCGGCGACAGGGGAGACGTGATCGCCTCGCCGCCCGGACCGGTGACGTGGCGGCCGGTGACCTGGCGGCCGGTGGCCCTCCGCCGGGGATCGGGCGGGGGCCACCGGCCACCGGTGTCAGTTCCGGTTGTGCAGGCCGAGATTCTGGTAGATCTCCGTCGTGACCGTGGAGAAGTTCATCGTCATGAAATGGAGCCCGGGAGTGCCCTCGGAAATCAGCCGACGGCACATCTCGGTGGCGAAGTCGATACCGATGGAGCGGACCTGCTCGGCGTCGTCCTGCGCGTTGGTCATTCTTTCGACGAATGACGGAGGAATGATCGCGGTGCTGAGCTCGGGAATGCGCCGGAGTGACCGGATCGTGGTAATCGGCATGATTTCCGGGATGATCGGGACGGTGCACCCGGCCTTCTCCGCCCGGTCGCGGAACCGGAGATAGCCGTCCACGTCGAAGAACATCTGGGTGATCGCGTAGTCGGCCCCGGCCCGGCACTTCTCCACGAAATGCCGGATATCGCTGTCGCGGTCGTGCGAGCGGGGGTGCGTCTCGGGGAACGCCGCGACGCCGACACAGAACTCGCCGGACTCCTTGATCAGCTCGACCAGCTCCGTCGCGTACGTCACGCCCTCGGGGTGGCGCACCCAGTCGCCCAGCGGGTTGCCGGGCGGATCGCCCCGGAGGGCGAGGATGTTGCGAACGCCCTGGTCAGCGTAGTGGCCGAGGATGTTGCGCAGCTCGGCGACGCTGTGGTTCACCGCGGTCAAATGGGCGACCGGGGTCAGCGTGGTCTCCTGGGCGATCCGCCCGGTGATGCCGACGGTGCGTCCGCGCGTCGATCCACCCGCGCCGTAGGTCACGGAGACGAAGGTGGGTGACAGTGCCTCCAGCCTGCGGATCGCATTCCACAGACCGGCCTCCGCCCGCGCACTGCGGGGAGGCATGAACTCGAACGAGTAGGAGCATTCCCCGGCCGCCAGGAGCTCGCGGATCGGGACTGCCCGGTCGGTCCTCGTACTGGGGGTTCCGAGAGTCATGCGGGATATTATCGACCGGTGCCGGGAATTCCCATGCGGGTG
Organism: Kitasatospora sp. NPDC087315; assembly: GCF_044744345.1. Classification (NCBI taxonomy): domain Bacteria; kingdom Bacillati; phylum Actinomycetota; class Actinomycetes; order Kitasatosporales; family Streptomycetaceae; genus Kitasatospora; species Kitasatospora sp. NPDC087315. The sequence continues at coordinate 547,060 of NZ_JBIUYD010000001.1, forward strand.
TCCACCTAGTGATACGCGGGCCCGCCGGGACGCCCGTTCCGGAGGGAGCTCCCGGGCTTCGGACCGGCTGTTCGGGAGTGCGGTGCGGAATTTGTGCGAGGGTGCTGCGGACAGTGGGTTCCGGGCACGGCACAATGACCTCATGGACGCGTACGAGTACTCGCTCACCGGTGTGGAGAACTGGGGTCGCTGCGGGGTGATGGGCATCGTCAATGTCACCCCGGATTCCTTTTCCGACGGTGGTCTGTGGCTGGATCCCGGCAAGGCGGTCGCCCACGGCCTGGAACTGGCCGCCGGGGGAGCCGACGTGGTGGACGTCGGTGGTGAGTCGACCCGTCCCGGGGCGGCCAGGGTGCCCCTGGAGGAGGAACTGCGCCGCGTGCTGCCCGTCGTCCGGGAGCTGGCGGCGCGGGGAGTGACCGTCAGCGTGGACACGATGCGGGCCGCTGTGGCCGAGGCGGCGGTGGAGGCCGGCGCGCGGATCATCAACGATGTCAGCGGGGGGCGCGCGGACGCCCTGATGGTGTCCGTCGCGGCGAGGACGGGCGTTCCCTTCGTGGTGATGCACTGGCGCGGGCACTCCGCCGGGATGGACGGCCTGGCCGACTACGAGGACGTGGTCGACGAGGTGGTCGGTGAGGTGGCGCGGCAGCTGGACGCCATGGTGTCGGCCGGAGTGGACCCCGCCCAGCTGATCGTCGATCCCGGGCTCGGCTTTGCGAAGGGACGGGAGGACGACTGGGCGCTGCTCGCCCGCCTGGACGCCTGGGCCGGGCTCGGCCGTCCCGTCCTGGTGGCGGCCTCGCGCAAGCGCTTCCTCGGGACGCTGCTCGCCGACCCGTCGACCGGCGAGCCCCGGCCCGCCCGGGAGCGCGATGCCGCTACGGCAGCCGTCTCGGCCCTCGCCGCCGCCAAGGGTGCCTGGGCGGTTCGGGTCCATGACGTGTCGGCGAGTGCGGACGCGGTCCGCGTCGAGGCGGCGTTGCGCCGGGCGCTCGCCGGCATGCCCGTCCGGGCCGGTGCGCCGACCCGGTGACGAGCCGCCCGGGCCCGGTGCACGCGGGCCCGGCGCCGCCGCGCACCCGGGCGGTCGGTACTCTTGTCGCCCGGTTTCCGGTCGGCCGGACGGCTCGCGCTGCCCGCCCGCGTGACGCCGCCGGCCCAGCCAGGCCCGGCTCACTCTCACCCGAACTCACCCGAACTCACCCGAAGGCGGCCCGTTCCATGGCGTTCCCGCAGCAGAAGGCGGCCTTCACCGAACCGGTCGGCCGGACCGGCGGGGCGGTGGAGGTCGAGCGGTCCTGCCGGTTCGAGGACGGTGAGTGCCGCCACCTTCTGCTGTGGCGGGCCGGCCCAGGCTGGCGGATGCTCAGCAGCGCGGTGCTCGGGGGCGGCCTCGGCGAGCGGGAGTGGGTGGTCAACGCACAGGTCAGGCCCGGGTACGGCCGGATGGACCCGGACCGCCACCTCGCCGGGCTGGCCACCGGGCTGGGGCTGAGCGGCCCCGGCGCCGGGCTGATGACCGCCGCGCGGGTGGACGACTTCACCTGGGCCTGCGACGGCGGGGTCACCGCGGTGGTGACGACGGGGATCGGGGTGCCGGCCTGGGCGGCCGCCCCCGACCCGGCCGCGGAGGCCGGGGCCGGATTCCCGGGCACGATCAACATCCTGCTGGTGGTGCCCGCCGCGGTGTCGGACGCCGGTCTGGTCAACCTGCTGGCGACGGCGACCGAGGCGAAGGTCCAGGCGCTGGTGGAGGCCGGGTACGACTGTTCCGGGACGCCGTCGGACGCGGTGTGCGTGGCGGTCCGCCGAGCCGGTCCGGGCCAGGTGCCCGAGCCGTTCGGCGGCCCGCGCTCCCGGTGGGGCGCCCGGGCAGCCCGCGCCGTCCACGAGGCCGTCACGCTGGGCGCCGAGCGGGACCGCACAGGCCGGGCACGGGGGGCCGTGCCCGGCCATGCGCGGTCGACTCCGGAGTGCGCCAGGACCTTTGTGCTGTCCGGCGCGTGGTGATCAGCTGCCGAAGCGCAGCGAGACGGTGTCGCCGACGCTGATCACGGTGCTGCGGGCGGCGCCGGTGGCGGCGGCGCCGTCGATGCTCACCTTCCAGCTGGAAGTCCCGCTGTTGGCGGTGCCGTTGACGGCGGTGACGGTGCCGCTGCCGGAGGACGGCGTGACGGCGGTGACGCAGCCGCCCGGGGTCGCCGCCCCGGCGGCGTCGAGGACGGCGCCGAGCGTCGTGGTGGTGCCGGTCGGGGTGACGGTGACCGCGCAGACCCTGGGCGAGCCGGTGCCGTCGTCGACGACCAGGGCGAGCCGGGCGGCGGTGCCGGCGGTGAAGGAACCGGTGGTGGCCCAGGTCGGCTCCCCGGCGGTGGTCGGGGTGGGCGGGGTGGCGGTGAAGCCCGCCCCGGCGACCGCACGCAGCCCGTCGACGGAGGCGTAGGGGGAGGGGGCGGTGTCGGTGGGCAGGTACTTGAAGCCGCCACCGGGCTTGAACTGCTGGGAGATCAGGAAGTCGACCGGGGTCTTGCCGGTGCCGCTGGTGAAGTCGGCGCCCTGGGGGTTGATGCCGCAGGCGTTGAGACCGGAGACGGCCCAGCCGTTGGAGTCGGTGTTGGCGCCGAACATCGAGTTGAAGGCGCCGGAGGCGACGAGCTTGCCCTTGAGGAAGTTCTTGGCGGCGACGATCGCGGGGTCGGTGCCGGGCACGCCGCTGCTGCACAGCGAGGCCATGGCGGCGCCGGTCATGTCGATGTCACCGGCCTGGGCGAGTGCGGCCGGATCGCCGGCGGCCTTGCCGAAGTTCCAGCCCCCGTCGTTGTGCTGGTTGGCGCGGACCGCCGTGACCGAGGCGTCGAGCAGGGCCTGCGGCACCCGCTGGGCACCGCTCTGCGTCCTGGCGCCGCCGAGGGCGAGCAGGCCGAACACGGTGCCGTTGAAGTTGGCGGACGGGCCGTAGTAACCGGGCTCGGCGGTCTGCCAGTAGGCGGCGACGTCCGCGATGAGGTTGCGGCCGGGGCCGACGCGCGCGGGGTCGATCCCGGCGGCGTAGGCGTTGAGGACGCCCCGCTCGTAGTCGGTGACGACGGGCGCGGCGCTCGGCCAGGTGGTGGCGGCGAGCTGGTTGCGGTACACCAGGCGGGCGTTCCTGGTGGCGTCGCCGCCCGGGGCCACGTCCGCCGCGGCGGTGCCGGCGGCCGCCAGCGCGCTGAACGCCCACTCGTTGGAGAGGCCCCCGCCGGTGACGTAGCTGCCGTCGGCGGCCTGGAGGGACTTCAGATAGGTGACGCCGGTGCTCTTCGAGGTGGCTGTCTGGGCCGGGGTGGCGGTCGCGTGGGCGGGGACGGCGGAGAGCAGCAGGGCGCCGGCCGTTATCGGGACGGCCACCGCGGAGGAGACACGCGAGGAGGAGAGGAGGGATGACACGGGGCGGGCTCCTTGGAGTGATGGGCGCCGACCCGGCTCCGGGCCCCAGGGCTCCCTCGGGAGTTCGGCGGCCGGAGCGGCCGCCGCCCGGATCGCGTGGGCAGGCTTTCGCCGGTGGTACGTGGCCGGGCGGGCATTCGGGCTCGGGACGGCGGAACCGCCCCATACCGTTGCGCGTCAGCCCTGGAATCGCACCAGGTTCCCCCGCTCGGCCACCGGGGACGCTACCGCACGGTGCTGCCACCGGCGAGGTGTTCAAGGCGACATGACGACTCATTGACGGCCGACGCGGAAGCGTGGTCTGATGAACCGTTTTTCATCCTCGGCAGTAGGGGAAGCCGGTCCAACTCCGGCGCTGACCCGCAACCGTAGATCCGCCCCTCCGGGCGGATGAGCCGGACTGCCTGCGCCGAGGGCCTGTTCAGAAGCACTTGCGTCGTCGAGGACTACGACGCGGTCGGGACGGTCCCCATGCCGGGGAGCCGTCGGCTGCGCCGTGACACCCCGTCGACCGATCAGGGAGTCGCCGGTGAGGGTCAACAGCACGCGCACACGTCACAGAGCCCGGGGTCTGACGTCCCTGCTGGCCACCGGCGCCGTCGCTGCCGCCGCGGGCGGTACGGTCCTGCTCGGCCACCCCGGTACCGCGGCCGCCGACCCGATCGAGGAGTGCACCGCCACCACCGGCGCGATCGTCGCCGTCGACTTCGGCCGCTGGGGCGGCGGGGTCGTCCGCGGCTGCGACGCCCACCCCACCACCGGGATGAACCTGCTGCACAACGCCGGCTTCACCACCACCGGCACCGAGCACGACGGCCCGGCGTTCATCTGCCGGCTCGGCAACGGCACCTTCAACAGCGGCACCCAGTACCCGACAGCCGCCGAGGAGCCCTGCGTCAACACCCCGCAGGCCACCGCGTACTGGTCGTACTGGATCGCCGAACCCGGTCGGCAGACCTGGTCCTACAGCCAGTTCGGCGCCGCCACCCAGAAGCCGAAGCCCGGCGAGGTCGAGGCCTGGGTGTACGGCGGCACCGACATCGGCGGCACCAGCGGGGCACCCTCCTTCACCCCGGACTCCGTCCGCGCCGAGAACGGCGCCGGTCCGTCCCCCTCGGCCTCCGCCTCCCCCTCGGCGTCCATCTCCCCCTCGACGTCCCCGAGCCCGACCGGCCCGTCGCCCGCCGCGGGCGACCCCGTCGCGGCGGCCGCCTGGCTGGCCGGCCGGCTCGTCGACGGCGACCACATGGAGAACTGGGCCTTCGAGGGCCCCGACCTCCCCCGGACGTCCCTCACCGCGATCGCCCTCGCCGCCGCCGGGACGGAGGACCCGGCCCTGCGCAAGGTCCTCGCCTACCTCGCCGCCCACACCGACGCGTTCCTCCTCCCGGACGGGCCGTCCGCCAAGCCCGACGCCAGGGCCGCCGCGCTGCTGGCCCTGGTCGCCGAGAGCACCGGCGGCAACCCCCGTGCCTTCGGCGGCCGCGACCTGATCGCCGCGCTCACCGACCACGTCTGTGCCTCGGCCGGCGAGAACGGCAAGTGCACCGCCGCCGGGGACTTCCACGGTGCGGCCTCGCCCTGGGTCCAGGCCCTGGGCGTCATCGCCCTGCAGCGGGCCGAGGTCGCTCCGCCCGCCTCGGCGCTCACCCGGTTCACGGCGCTCCAGTGCGCCGACGGCGGCATCGCCGGAGCGATGATCGTGGCGGGCGACTACTGCGAGTCCGATCCGTCCGGCACCGCTCTCGCCGTTCTCGCCCTGCGCAAGGCCGGCGGCTTCGAGCAGACGGCGAAGAAGGCCGCCGACCAACTGGCCGCGAGCCAGCAGGCCGACGGCTCCTACCTCCCCTACACTGGCGCCGCGGGCGGCGACACCGGCAGCACCGCCCGCGTGGTCCAGGCTCTCAAGGCCACCGGCCGGAGCGCCGGACAGACCGCCGCCAGGACCTGGCTCGCCGCCCGGCAGGGCCAGGACGGCGGCTTCGGCACCGACGAGTCGACCACCGAGTCCGACCCGGACGCCACCGAACAGGCCATCCTCGCCCTGACCGGCACCGACCCGACCGGCGTCCGGCACGACCCGAACGCGGCCACGACCGCGCCGCCCGGCCCGCACCCCGGGAAGACCCCCGATCTCGGCAAGGGCAGCGCCTACCTGACCGACCCGGCACGCCTGATCGACGGTCACTACTACGAGGCCTTCCCGGCCTTCGCCGACTTCGGCCTCACCATCGACGGCGCCTACGCCCTCGCCGCCACCGGCGCGGACGACGCGGCCCTGCGCAGGATCGTCGACTTCCTGGACCAGCAGGGCAAGGACGCCGGCGACCGAACCGTCAACGACTGGACGGGCATCGGCACCGAGTACGCCGGCGGCGGCTCGATCGGCAAGGAGGCGCTGCTCGCCGAGATCACCGGCCGCGACCCGCGCGCCTTCGGCGGCCACGACCTGATCGCCGCCCTCGCCACGGCGGTCTGCGCCCAGACGAACCCGGACACCGGCTGCGCGGCCCCCGGCAACTACACCTACGCCACCTCGGTCTTCTCCCAGGCACTTGGCATCATGGCCCAGCTGCGCGCCGGGGAGACCGGGCCGGCCGCCGCGCCGGTCGCCTACCTGAAGAGCCTCCAGCACGCCGACGGCTCCTGGCCGAGCCTGATCCCCGCCACCGGGGACTCCGACGTGGACAGCACGGCCATGGCGGCCATGGCCCTCGCCCTCGCTCCCGGGGACGACGGCGCCCAGGCCGTGGACAAGGCCCTCGGCTGGCTGGCCGGCAAGCAGGAGGCCGACGGCGGCTTCCCCGGCGCGGCCGGTGACTCCACCAACTCGGCCGCCCTCGCGATCCAGGGGATGACGCTGCGTCAGAGCGCCTACGCCGGCCCGATCGCCAAGGCGCTGGACTTCCTCGCCGGCCAGCAGAACAGCGACGGCGGCTTCAACGTCGCCACGAGCGGACAGCGCGGCTCGGACGTCCGGGCCTCCACCCAGGCGGTGGGCGGCGCCACCGGAATCTCCTTCGGCACCCTCCGGCGGGACCTCGGCAGCACGCCCACTCCGACCGGTTCGCCGACGGCGACGCCGAGTCCGACGCCGAGTTCGACGCCGACGGGCTCCCCGACGGAGACCGGATCCCCGGCCCCGACCGGCTCACCCACGACCGCCCCGACCGCCCCGACCGCCCCGACCGCCCCGGCCACCGCGGACACCGGGACGCCCGGTGTGTCCGGCGGGCCCGTCCCGGGCGACCCCGGATACCCGGCCCAGCCCGGCGTACCCGGAAACCGCGTGCCCGGCACGGCCGACGGCGGCAGCCTCGCCCGCACCGGGACGGACACACCGGCCCTGATGGCAGCCGCCGGGCTGCTGGTCGGCGCCGGAGCCGCAGCCGTCCTCGCCGCCCGCCGCCGCGCGGCCTCCGTACCCGGGCGCCACCGGTGATCCGGCGGACCGGCCGGCTGCTCGGGACTGTTGCCACGACGCTCGCCCTCGCCTTCGGCGGGCTCGGGGTGGCGGCTGCCCCGGCGGTGGCGGCCCCGCTGCCGATCGAACAGTGCACCACCACCTCCGGCGTGGTGCTCGCCGTCGACTTCGGCAAGTGGGGCGGCCCGCTGCTGCGCTCCTGCGGCACCACCCCCACCACCGGCTACACCCTGCTCAACCAGGGGGGCTGGAAGACCACCGGGACGGGGCACGACGGCCCGGCGTTCATCTGCCGGATCGGTTACAGCGGCTACCAGGGTGGCAAGCAGTTCCCCACCCCGGATCAGGAGAAGTGCGTCCTCACACCGCCCGCCACGGCCTACTGGTCGTACTGGCACGCGGACCCGGGCGAGAACACCTGGTCGTACAGCCAGCTCGGCGCGATGAGCTATCGGCCGAAGCCCGGCAGCGTCGACCTGTGGATCTTCGGCGGGACCAACATCGAGGGCACCGAAGGACGTCCCGCCTTCTCGCCCGACACCGTCCGCGCGCACAACACCGCACCGGGCGGCGGAGCGGCCGCCACCCCGGAGCCGCCCAGGCCGCCGGCCGGTGCCGGTTCGGCCGGCGGCAGTGGCTCCGGTAGTGGCGGCACCGCCGGCGGTGGCGGCACCGGTGGCGGCACCGGGGGGACGTCCGGCGGTTCGGTCACCGGCGGCACCGGAGGCACCGGTGGCGGCGGCACGAAACGTCCGCCCGCCGCCGGGACCCCGGGAGGCACGGGCCGTACCGAACCGGCGATCCCGCCGGCCGGGCTGCCCGAGCAGACCACCCCCGCACCCGATCCGGCCGCGTCCGTGCCCGCGCCCGCGCCCGACGAGACCCCTGCCCAGGTTCCGTCCGACACCCCGTCGGCCACCGACACCGCACCACCGCCGTCCACGGACCCGGCGACCCCGGCCCCGTCCGCCGACGCCGGCGGTCCGGCCGTGGTGAACGCCGCCCCGGTCGCCGACGCCCCGCACGACGCGGGCCCGATCGCGCCCGTGATCGCCGGAGTCGTGCTCGTGGCCGCCCTCGGCACCGCCACCGTCATCGCCGCGCGCCGCCGCCGACGGGCCGAGTGATTCCGTGACCGTGCTCGACCGACCCGGCACCGGGTCCCCGCAGTCCGCCCCCGGGCGGGCCGCGGGGGCCGGGCGACTCCCGCGCAACCTGCACCCGCTGGCCTGGTGGGCCTGGGCCCTGGCCCTGGCCACCGCGGCCAGCCGCACCACCAATCCGCTGCTCCTGTTCCTGGTGCTCGCCGTCCTCGGCTACGTGGTCACCGCCCGTCGTACCGAGGCCCCGTGGGCCCGCGGCTTCAAGTACTACCTGTGGCTCGCCCTGACCGTGGTGGCGATCCGGGTGGTCTTCCGGTGCGTCTTCGCCACCGGCATCACCCCCCACGACCACCTGCTCTTCTCGCTCCCGCACATCCCCACCCCCGACTGGTACGCGGGCATCCGGATCGGCGGCCCGGTCTCCCTGGAGGCCACCCTCTCGGCCGCCACCGACGGCCTGCGGCTCGCCTGCCTGCTCTGCTGCATCGGCGCGGCGAACACCCTGGCCAATCCCAAACGGGCCCTGCGCGTGCTCCCCGGCGCCCTCTACGAGCTGGGCGTGGCCGTGACGGTCTCGATCAGCGTCGCCCCGCAGCTGGTGCAGAGCGTCCAACGGGTGGTTCGCGCGAGGCGGTTGCGCGCCGGGCGGAGCAAGGGCATCCGGGCTCTGCGCAGCATCGTCGTCCCGGTGCTGGAGGACGCGCTGGAACGCTCGCTGCACCTGGCCGCAGCGATGGACTCCCGGGGCTACGGCCGCTCCGGCACCGCCACCCGCGCGTCCCGCCGGGCCACCGGCGCGCTGATGCTGCTCGGCATGATCGGTCTCTGCGCGGGCGTGTACGGGCTGCTGGACGGAACCGCCCCCGCCGCGCTGGGGCTGCCGGCCCTGCTCGCGGGCTCGCTGCTGTGCGCGGCCGGCCTGGCGCTCGGCGGCCGACGGGTACGCCGCACCACCTACCGGCCGGACCCGTGGCGGTCCGCCGAGTGGGGCGTCGCCGGCTGCGGAGTGGCGGCCGCGACCCTGCTGTTCGTCACCGTGGGGTACGACGCCACCGGCCTCAACCCGTCGCTCTACCCGCTGAGCTGGCCGAGCCTGCCGGTCGTCCCCGTGCTGGCCCTGCTGCTGGCCGGTGCCGCCGGGGTCATCGCCCCGCCCCCGGGCCGCACACCCGAACCCCCGGCCGTGCCCCGGCAGCGGGCCGCCGACCGTACCACCGGGGACCGCCGTACCGGCGGCCGCACGCACACCGAGGTGACCAAGTGATCCGTTTCGACCAGGTCGGCGTGGTGTACGAGGGCGCGGCCGCACCGACACTGCGCGACGTCGACCTGCACATCCCGGAGGGCGAACTCTGCCTGGTGGTCGGGCGCACCGGCGCCGGCAAGTCCACCCTGCTCGGCGCGGTCAACGGCCTGGTCCCGCACTTCACCGGCGGCACCCTGTCGGGCCGGGTCACCGTCGACGGCCGGGACACCGCCCACCACCCGCCGCGCGAACTCGCCGACGTGGTCGGCGTGGTCGGACAGGACCCGCTGGCCGGCTTCGTCACCGACACCGTCGAGGAGGAACTCGCCTACGCCATGGAGCAGTTGGCGATCCCCCCGGAGACGATGCGCAAACGCGTCGAGGAGACCCTCGACCTGCTCGGCCTCGCCGACCTGCGGTACCGCGCGCTGCACGAGCTCTCCGGCGGACAGCAGCAGCGCGTCGCCATCGGTTCCGTGCTCACCGCCCACCCCCGGGTCCTGGTGCTGGACGAGCCCACCTCCGCACTCGACCCGACCGCCGCCGAAGAGGTCCTGGCGGCCGTCACCCGGCTGGTGCACGACCTCGGCGTCACCGTCCTGCTCGCCGAACACCGCCTGGAACGGGTCGTCCAGTACGCCGACCGCGTCGCCTACCTCCCCGGTGACGGCACCGTCGCCCACGGACCGCCCGCCGAGATCTTCACCGGCACGGCGATCGCGCCACCGGTCGTCGACCTCGGCCGGCTGGCCGGCTGGCACCCGCTGCCGCTGTCCGTCCGCGACGCCCGCCGGGCCGCCGCACCGCTCAGGGAACGCCTCTCCGGCCACCCCGCCCCGCCGCCGCGCCGCGAACCCGCCGGAGGACGGACGGTGCTGACCGCCGAGCGGATCGTCGTGCGCTACGGCCAGGTGGCCGCCGTCCGGGAGGTGGACCTGGAGCTGCGGGCCGGCCAGGTCACCGCGCTGATGGGCCGCAACGGCTCCGGCAAGTCCTCCCTGCTCTGGGCCCTGCAGGGCTCCGGCCCGCGGCAGGGCGGCACCGTCAAGGTCGCCCGGGCCGAAGGCGGACCGGCCAGGGACCCGAAACGGCTCCCGGCCGTCGAGGCCCGCCAACTCGTCGGGCTGGTCCCGCAGACCCCGACGGACCTGCTCTACCTGGAGTCGGTGGCCCAGGAACTGGCCCAGGCGGACCAGGACGCCGCGGGCCGGCCGGCGCCGGCCGCCCGGCGGATCCTGGACCGGCTGGCTCCCGGCATCCCCGACGGCACCCACCCCCGCGACCTCTCCGAGGGGCAGAAGCTGGCCCTGGTCCTGGCGGTCCAGCTGGCCGCCGCGCCGGAGGTGGTCCTGCTGGACGAACCCACCCGAGGACTGGACTACCACGCGAAGGAGGCGCTGATCGGCATCGTCGACGGGATCGCCGCCGACGGGCACACCGTCGTCGTCTCCACCCACGACGTCGAGTTCGTCGCCGCGGCCGCGGACCGGGTGGTGGTGATGGCCGAGGGCGAGACCGTCGCCGACGGCCCGACCGCCGAAGTGATCGTCGCCTCACCCACCTTCGCCCCCCAGGCCGCCAAGATCCTCGCCCCGCTGCCCTATCTGACCGTCCGTCAGGTCGCCCGGGCCCTGGGCGCGCTGGAGGCCGGCCGGTGACCGCCCCCACCCGGGCGGCCGTCCGGATCCCCGGCCGGGCCCGCATCGTCGTGGCCCTCGCCGCGTTCATCGGCCTGACCGCCTTCACCTGGCCGTTCGTCGTCGCCCCGGGAACGTTCGGCTCCTCCTACGCGCCGCCGCTCATCTTCGGTGCCCTGCTGATCCTGGTCCTCGCCGTCGTCATCGCCGAGATCTCCGCCGGCGGCATCGACGCCAAGGCGCTCGCCATGCTCGGCGTCCTGTCCGCCGTCAACGCGGGCCTGCGGCCGCTCGGCGCGGGCACGGCCGGCGTCGAGACGGTCTTCTTCATCCTCGTCCTCGCCGGCCGCGTCTTCGGCCCCGGCTTCGGCTTCACCCTCGGCTGCACCTCGCTCTTCGCCTCCGCCCTCATCACCGGCGGAGTCGGCCCCTGGATGCCCTACCAGATGTTCGGCTGCGCCTTCGTCGGCATGCTCGCCGGGCTGCTGCCGAAGCTCCGGCGGAGGTGGGAGGTGCTGATGCTGGCCGGCTACGGCGCCGTCTCCGGTTATCTCTTCGGCTTTCTGCTCAACCTCTCCTTCTGGCCGTTCTCCACCGACCCGAACAGCTCGATCGCCTACCTGCCCGGGCTTCCCTTCACCGAACAGTGGCACCGCTACCTGCTCTTCGACCTCGCCACCTCGCTCGGCTGGGACACCGGCCGCGCCGTCACCACCGGCCTGTGCGTCCTCATCGTCGGCCCGGCCGTCCTCACCGTCTTCCGCCGCGCGGCCCGTCGCGCCAACTTCGAGCCGACCGTGCGCTTCGCGGGCCTGCCCGACTCCCGCGACCGACCCGGACCCACCGGTACTCCGGCCGGTGTCTGACCTCCTTGTGCCCGGGCCGTCCGCAGGGTGCGCGGAGGGCCTTGAGGCGGAGCCCGAGCGGAGGGCGAGCAGCAGGTTGCGGGGGCGGGCGAGGGCGGCTGGGCCGGTGAGCATGTTGGCGACCCTGATGTAGTCGGTGTACATCGCGGGGTGGTCGGGGATGAGGTCCTGCCAGGCGCGTAGGTAGCGTTGCGCGGCGCGGGCCGCCAGTGGCGTGTGCTGGTCGGGTTGCCAGGCGCGGTCGCTGAGGGTGGCCATGGCCCAGGGCCAGCGGGTGGTGCGGTTGAGGTGCCGTTGGAAGTGGCGGGCGAAGTCGTGTGGTCCGCCGGGCGGCTGGTTGGCCAGCAGGTGTCGTAGAAGGTGGGCTTCGAGGGCGGCGACGGTCATGCCCTGGGCGTAGAGGGGGTTGAAGACGCAGGCGGCGTCTCCCAGCGCGATGAGTCCGTCGGGCCATGGGCGCAGGCGGTGGTAGTGCATGCGCCGGTTGGCGGTGTGGCGGTAGCGTGCGATTCCCGAGGTGGGTTCCATGCTGTTCAGGGCGTCGTCGAGGCCGCAGTTGAGCGATGCCGCGAAGGCTTCGAACCCGGCTGTGTCGTTTGGCGGGTGGTGTCCGGAGGCCCCTTGGAGGGTGATCAGGTATCGGTCGTGCTCGATATGCAGGGCGAAGCAGCCGCGGGGTGTGTCGGGGGCACGCAGCGGCACGAGGAGGGCCTGCCACGGCGGGTGCGAGCCCGGGGGCGCCCGAAAGAGGCGGCTGGCGTAGCCGATACCGGGATCGATCACCGTCTGCGAGGGGCGCGGCCGGAGGCCGTCGGAGGTGAGCCAGTCGGGCAGACGCGAGGTACGGCCGGAGGCGTCGACGACCAGGTCCGCATCCAGGAGCCGGGTGGCAGTTCCGGGCGGCTGCCGTGGTCGGAGGAGGACGCCGTTCACCCGGAGCGGTCTGTCGAAGTGCAGTCCGGTGATGGTGTGGCGGTCCAGAATCCGCAGGCCGGGCAGGGCGGCGGCGCGGGAGCGGATGGTGGTTTCGAGCAGGGGCCGGCTGACGGGCTGGACGAGGATGCCGGAGGTGACCGGCTCGGGTCGCCCGGCGGGGAGGTGGAGCCGGGCCTGCCGGCAGAAGTCGAAGACGGGGGCGCCCTCGGCGGTGAGTTCGTCGCGGATGCCGGGGAACAGCTCCTCGATGGCCTGGGCGCCGCGGGTGGTCAGCGCGTGGGCGTGTCTGCCCTGGGGAACCCCGGGCCGGGGGGTGGGCGCGTCGGTGAGCCGGTCCCGTTCGACAACGGTGACGTGTTCGAACGTCTCGGCCAGGACGCGGGCCGCGAGCAGCCCGGCGATGCCCGCCCCGATCACGACGGCGTGCCCGCGGCGTCGGGCGCGGCCTACGGCCGGGGAAGGTCGAACCATGAGGGAAGCACGATCGGGTGGCTGACCAAGGAGGCCAGGAGCATGACGAGCTGGAGCGCGAGCATGCAGACGGTGGCGAAGCCGACGCCGGCGAGCAGCCGGATCCACGGCTGGGCGCGTGGCGGGAGGGACAGGGAGCCTTCCAGCAGCCAGGCTTCCCGGCCGGGTCCCGCGTACAAGGTCATCAGCAGCACCGGCAGTGCGGCGAGGAGGACCAGGCACAGTGGTGAGGTGAGGGGGAGCTGGTACCAGTGGCCTTCGAAGAGCGTGAGATACGGCAGTGCGCGGGGGTAGCCGTAGCCACCGAAGCGCATGTAGGCGTGCTCCATGGGGATGTCGCAGATCAGGCTGATCACGACGGTCGCCGCTGCGGTGCGGGCCCGTGACCAGCGGGGCCTGTACCGACGCAGGAGCGCGGCGATGCCCAGGGCCATGAAGATCCAGAAAACGACCCAGGGGTAGGCGCCGTTTTCCAGGAAGGTCTCGGTCTGCGGGGTCGGGCCGTGCCATCCGGGCAGGTAGGGGCCCCAGGAGACGAGGTTGACGTCGTACCGGTTCGCGCTGACCGTGTGGTGGAAGCTGCCGGAATAGGGGTCGGTCCACCAGACCAGGAAGTAGCCCGTGACGAGTGCGGCGGACAGCGTGATGTGTCCGGCCTTGCGGGACTGCCGCCAGGCCACCACGATCAGCAGGACAGAGCCCGCCAGGGCCACGGCGTCCTCGATCCGGGTGGCGAGCTTCATCCCCGCCGACATCGTGTAGCCGCCGGAGGAACAGGCGTGCAGGTTGCCGTCGGCTGCCCAGCGGGCGAGCACCCAGATCTGGAAGAGAACGCACAGGAGGCCGAACGCTGCCCAGCACACGGGCGGGCGGCGCCAACGGCTGTGCCGTCCCCCGGCGGGGGCGGCAGGCTCTTTGGCCCGACGGGCCGGGAAGGTGCTCTCGTACGGCATGTGCTGTCACCCCTGTGTGAGGTGGTGAGGCGGCTCAGGACCGGGGGCGGTCGCGGATCGCTCTTCCGCGTCGCTGTCAGGCCCGCCGGTGCCGAGGCCCAGGTGTCCCATGAGCCAGTGAGCGAGGCCCGCGGGGGTGGGGTTGACCCAGATCACCCCGGGTTTGACGGTGATGCTGAGGGCTCGCTGGATGCGCTGTTGCAGCTGGACGGCGCCGAGGGAGTCCATACCGAGGACGACCATGCTGGTGTGGGGGCCGATGTGATGGGTGGTGCCGCCGAGGAGCTCGCGTACGCAGTCGATGATGAAGGACTCCAGCAGCTCCCGGCGCGCTCCTTCGCCCTCGGCGGTCAGGAGTTCCTCGCGCACCGGCGCCTGCCCGCCGTCGTCCTGGCCGGAGGTCAGGAGTGGGGTGAGCAGGGTGGAGTGGCGCAGGGCAGGGTAGGGGGCGGTCCACTGGTCGAGGTCGAGCGGGGAGTAGGCGATCTGCCGGAATCCTGCGGTCAGGATGCGTTCGAGGGCGTCGATGCCGTCGACGGGGGTGATGGTGATCAGTCCCCGGTCGGCGAGGTGTTGTCCGCGTCCGACTTCGCTCCAGGCACCCCAGTGGATGCCGGTGGCGGGCAGGTCCCGGGCGCGGCGCCAGGCCGTCAGCTGGTCGAGGAAGGCGTTGGCGGCCGCGTAGGCGCCCTGCCCGGGTGAGCCGATCAGCGAGGCGACCGACGAGTAGAGAACGAAGAAGTCCAGCTCGATGTCGGCGGTGGCCCGGTGCAGGGCCCAGGCTCCTTCGGCTTTGCCGCGCCATACCCGCTGAAGCAGGTCGGGACGGAGGTTGCCGAGGGCGGCGTCCTCGACGACGCCGGCGGCGTGCAGGACGCCGCGCAGCGTCATCCGGCCCTGGGTGGCGGCGACGACGCACCGCTCGGCCGTGCGGGGGTCGGCGATGTCACCGCGCACGACGCGGATGTCGGTGCCACCGGTACGCAGGGCGGCGAGGGCGGCCCGTGCCCGGGTGCCGGGGGCGGAGCGGCCGCTGATCACCACGCGGCCGGCGCCACGCCGGGCGAGCCAGGTGACGGTCAGCAGGCCGAGGCCGCTCAGGCCGCCGGTGACCAGGTAGGCGGCACCGGGGCGTACCGGGCCGGCGGGCGGGTCGGCCGGGAGCGTGGGGGTGTCGGCGCCCGCGTGGAGGCGGGCGACGTGTCGCCGGCCGCCGTGGTAAGCGAGTTCGGTGACCGGCTGGGCGGAGTCGAGCAGTTCGTCGATGAGCCGGTCCCAAGGGGTGCCGGTGTCGAAGGTGATACTGCTGGGGGCGAGTTCGGGGTGTTCGTAGGCGGCCGTGCGCAGCAGTCCGGGTAGCCCGGCCCCGGTCAGCGATGTCCGGTCCGGTGCCTGTGGGCCGGTGAGGATCCACAGCCGTGGCGGGTGGTCCAGGGCGGTGAGTTGCTGGATCACCGTGATGGCGCGGGCGACCTGCTCACGGGCCGCACCGGCTGGATCGGCTGTCGTGGCTCCGGTGCCGACGGCGAGGACGACGCCGGTGCACGGCGAGGGAAGCGCTGCCGCCAGCGGACCGGTGTCGTGGGGCAGCAGGCGGCACGCGATACCCCGTCGCGTCATCGCCCGGGCGAGTTCGGCGGGCCGGCCTTCCCCGTCGGCCGCGAGCACGGCCCAGCCCGCCTGGCCCGTCTGCCCCAGCGGGGTGGCCGACGGGACGGCGGGTTCGGGCTGCCAGGTCAGATGGGCCAGGCGGGTGGCGAAGCGTTCGGCTGAGGGTGTGATGTTGGACAGGCGCAGGCCGCGGACTTCGGCGACCACGGTGCCGTCGGCGGTGGCCAGTTTTCCGGAGGAGGTGCAGGTCAGATCGTCGGCGTGGTGCAGTTCGACCAGGGCGGTCCGGACGTGGGCGGTGGGCCCGTAGACGCGGACCTCGTCGAAGCCGGCGACGACGACGGGGCCGGGGCTGGTGGCCCGGTGGGCCAGCCACAGCGATACCACCGTCTGGACGAGTTCGTCGTGCAGGGCCGGGTGCAGGGACATCATCCAGGCCGAGACACGGGCACTGGCGTGGGTGCGCAGTGAGGAGGTGGCCCGGTCTTCGGTGGGGTGGATCCTGATGTGTTCGATGGCGGTGAAGGCCGGGCCGTGGTGGACGTTGTGGCGCTCGCGGAAAACGCGGTACAGGTCGGCCGGATCGCTGTCCTGCCACCCCTGCACGGCCGGACCGAGGGTGATGGGCGGCGGGGCGCCTTCGGCGCCGTCGAGAGGACGCACGGTGCCATGGGCGTGGACCACCGTGGCCCCGTCCTCGGTCCGGGAGAGGATTTCGACGTGCGCGCTGTCGCCGTCGTGGACCAGACGGGTGGTGACCAGGGGTTCGGGGTCCAGGATCAGCGGGCTTTTTATGGTCACGTCGTGGACGCTGACGCGGTCGGTGGCGAAGACGCGGGCTGCGGCGGCGAGCATCATCTCCACCATGCCGGTACCGGGCAGCACCGGCACGTCCGCGACCTTGTGGTCGTCCAGCCAGGGCAGCCGGGCCGGGCCGAGGGGGGTCTGCCACAGGAACCGTTCCGGGTGGTCGGGGTCGTGGACGGAGCCGCCGAGCAACGGGTGCTGTGCTGCGCCGACCAGGTACGGGGCGACGAGCCGGTAGGGGGTGGTGTCACCGCCGCGGCGGGTGCGGTGCCAGGCCGTGCCGGGCACCTCGGCGAGTTGGCCGTGGCCGTAGTGGGAGGAGAAGTCGATGCCGTCGTAGCCGGCCGCGTGCAGCCGGCCGAGGTGGGTGAGGAAGGCGTCCTGGTCGTCGCTGCCCTGACGCAGGCTTCCCAGGGCGACGGCATCGTGGATGCCGTGGTGGCGGGCGGTGTCCAGGATGGGCCGGACCGCCAGGGGATGGGCCGTGCACTCGATGAACAGCCGGTGGCCATCGGCCAGAGCGGCTGAGACGGCGGCGTGGAAGCGTACCGTTTCGCGCTGGTTGCGCACCCAGTACTCCCCTCCCAGCTCCCCGGGCACCCGTGGATCGTCAGTGACGGTGGAGTAGAAGGTGGCCGCGGGCCGTGCCTGCGGGAGATCGGCCAGGGCGGTGCGCAGCCGGTCCAGGATGGGGTCGACCTCGGGCGAGTGGGACGCCACGTCCACGTCGATCGGCTTCACCACGACGTCGGCGGCCTCCCACCGTGCGGCCAGGGCGGCGATCTGGGCGGCATCGCCGGAGACGACCGTGCTGTCCGGGGAGGTGAGCACCCCCAACGTGACCCCGTCGGCGCCGGCGTCGTCGATGGCGGCCTGCACCTCCGGTGCGCCGAGCATCACCGAGGCCATCGCCCCGCCGGAGATGGTGGCCAGCAGTGCGGAGCGCCGGCAGATGATTTCCACCCCCTCGGCCAGGCCCAGCCCGCCCGCCACCACCATCGCCGCGACCTCGCCGAGCGACTGCCCGATCACCGCGACCGGTTCGACTCCCCAGGACCGCCACAGCCCGGCGAGGGCGACCTGGACGGCGAAGAGGGTGGGCTGGATACGCGCCAGACCCACCAACTCCTCAGGGCGGGTGAGCACTTCACACAGGGAGAATCCTGCTTCCCGGGTGACCAGCGGTTCCATCTCCTCGATCGCGGCCCGGAACACCGGCTCACCGCGCAGCAGGCCCTGGCACATCCCGGCCCGCTGCGAACCCTGCCCGGTGAACACGAACACCGGCCCCGGATGCGAAGGCGGCAGCACCGGCACACCCGAGACGACCCCCTCGGCCTCCCGGCCTGAGGCGAAGGCGCGGGCCCGCACCGCCAGTTCACGGTGGTCGCGGGCGACGATGCCCAGGCGGTGGTCCGCCGGCGAACGGCGCAACGCCAGGGTGTGTGCGACGTCGAGCAGGCCGGTGCCGGCACCCTCGTCCTCCGCCCAGTCGGCCAGCCGGGCCGCCGCCAGCGCAAGGGACTGTGGTGAACCGCCCGACACCGCCAGCAAGAAGGACTCTTCAGCGCTCTGCGGCGACGCCGGGCGCGGGCGACGGGGCCGCAGGCGTGCGGGGGCGGCCTCCAACACCAGGTGCGCGTTGGTACCGGTCACCCCGTAGGAGCACACGGCGGCCAGCCGTGTGCGCGTGTCGACCGGCCACGGTGTCAGGGCGGTCGGCACGAACAGCCGGGATTCCCGGTCGCGCGGGATCGAGGGGTTCCACTGGTCGAAGTTGAGGTTGGGCGGGATCACGCCACGCCGCAGACACTCGACCGCCTTGATGGTTCCGGCGATCCCGGAGACCGGCTCCGAGTGCCCGATGTTGGTCTTCACCGAACCCAGCGCGCACCGGCCCTTTCCCCGGCCGTAGACGGCGTCGATCGAGCTGTACTCGATCGGGTCGCCGACCGCGGTCCCCGGGCCGTGCGCCTCCACCAGCCCCACCTCACCAGGATCGACCGCGGCCTTGCCGACGGCGTCTCTGAAGAGCTGCTGTTGCATCAGCGTGGACGGCGCGGTCAGCCGGCTGGACTGCCCGTCGTTGTTGACCGCGCTGCCGCGGATCACCGCCAGCACCCGGTCCCCCTCCCGCCGCGCGTCCACCAGCCGCTTGAGGAGCAGCACTCCCGCCCCCTCACCGCGCACGTATCCGTCGGCCCGCGCGTCGAAGGCATGGCAGGCACCGCGCCGCGACAGCAGCAGCGGGGCCTCGTAGTACTGCGTCTCCGGCGAGATCATCAGCAGCACCGCACCCGCGAGCGCCGTATCGCACTCGCCCAGCGTCAGTGCCCCGCACGCCGTATCCACCGCCACCAGCCCGGACGAACAGTGCGTGCTGACCACCATGACCGGGCCGCGCAGGTCCATCGCGAACGCCACCCGCCCGGCGGCCCCCGCTGTGAAATTGCCGAACAAGTACGGGCTGTTCGGGGCGTCCTCGACCGGCCGCGCCTCACGGAACAGATTGTCCGGCGCATAGGTGCCCACATACACGCCTGTTCGCGACCCCCGCAACCGTGCAAGCGGAATTCCGGCGTGCTCCACCGCCTCCCAGGCCACCTCCGCCAGCAGCCGGAACTGCGGATCCACCCAGTCCTGCTCCGCCGGCGCCACCGACAGCGCCACCGGATCCCACGCCCAGACATCCCCCTCCACAAAGCAGCCCAGCCCGGCCCGCACCGCGTCATCCGGATCGTGGACAGCCGCCAGCCGCGCGGCGTCCCAGCGGTCCACAGGTACCGGGCCCACCGTCCGCCGTCCGGAGGCCGCGAGCCTCCACAGGCCGGCAGCTGACTCCACACCGCCCGGGAACCGGCACCCGATACCCACGATGGCAATCGGTTCAGCATTCGATGCCGACATGGCCGTACCTCCGCCTGAAACCACCGCTCCGGCTCAAGGCCCGGGCCTGAGATATGACCGGAAGGCGATGCTCAGTACTCAGTGAGCGCCCGACCAACAGACTCGGCAAGGGCGAAGGAGGGGGCGCTCGGTGCATACGGCGCACATGTATCGGCTGCTCACGCCCCGGCTTGTACGCCGGATCGGGTTCCGGTCTGTGATGCAAGGCCCCAGGCTTCTTGACAGTGGCGGAAAGTCAGGAAACCCACTAACTGACGGTAATGCGTTGCGCCTTGCAGGAGAACGAACATGACGTCGCATCAGACATCGCGCCGGACACCCGGGCCGCGCCGCCGAACCGGGCTCGCCGCCTCGGCCGTTCTGGCCGCCACCCCGCTGACCACCGGTACGGCAGGTGCGGCGCGCGCCGGCGCTCCGGCCTGGGGCGGGCAGTGCACGGGGTACGGCACCGCGGCCTGGCGGGCCGTCCGGGGTGCCGCCGCCGGGTCCTGGGGCGGCGCGCAGCTGAGCGCCGTCACCTCCCCGGGCGGGCCGGGCGACGGCTCCGCGCTCCGGGTGACGTACGGCGCCGGTTCGTCCGCCGGCTCGTGCACGGACTGCCCGAATCCCGGCGGCGGGCAGTTCCACACCGGCCTCAAGGCCCTGGGCCTGGCCGGTCTGGCCAAGTCGGCGACCCTCGACCTGAAGTACTCCCTCAAGTTCCCCGCCGGGCAGGACTGGGGCAAGGCCGGCAAGCTGCCCGGCCTGTACGGCGGCACCATCGGCGACGAGTCCGGCGGCAACCACGGGAACGGCTGGTCCACCCGGTACATGTGGCGGGGCAACTCCTCCGCGCCGGACAACGGTGAGGTCTACTTCTGATCTTGGCCAGTGTTCCGCCCTTCGGGGTGGGGTGAAGGCCGTCCTTGGACCGGAGGCGCGAAGCGGCGGAGGGTTCTGCGCCTCCGTGGTGACGGTCGGGCGGGGCGCTGCTGGTTCTCGATGTACTGCTTGACGAGGGTCAGGGGTGTCCCGCCGCACGATCCGGCGAAGTGTGAGCCGGACCGGAAGTGTCCGTCCCGTTCGGCGGGGTGTTCTTCTCGACCTTCTACGGCGGCCACGACACCACCTGGGGCCCGACGAGCACCCAGCACGCGTACTTCGCCGACTTCTCGCTCTCGACGACCGTCCAGCACTGACCGCCCCGGGCCTTCCAGGGCCTTCCCGGGCCGCCACCGGGTGAGGGCGCGAACGGGTTTTCACCAGCCGTGCGGCACTCGTTCCAGCACGCCGCCCGCGAAGACGTCGTACAGCGGCAGCGTCTCCAGGTGCACATAGCCGATGTGGCAGTCGCAGACCGGCAACGGGCAGCCGCGGGCGCGCAGTTGGGTGCGGTACGAGCCGTCGTAGAGATTTCCCAGTTCGTCGCGGACGAAGTGGCAGCGGCGGACGGTACCGTCGCCGTCCACCGAGAGCACGGACTCGCCGGTGCGGCAGGGCAGGCCCGCGCTGGGGTGGGCGTGCCGGCTGTAGCCGAAGTGCGGGTCCAGGGCCGTCCAGTCGGCGGCCTCGGCGTCGGTGTAGGTCCGGCCCTCGGCGGCGTTGATCCACAGGTAGACGGCCGGGGCGAGCGCGGCGCGGAGCCGGCGGGCCTCGGCCAGGTGCTCCGGCTGCCCGACCACGCCGACGCTGTACCGCACTCCCAGGGCGTCGAGTTCGCGGCACTTGGCGAGGAAGCGGTCGTGCCCGACCTGCCCGGGGTGGTACGTCACCCAGAGCGCCAGGGTGGCGAGGTCGGCCTCGGCCAGCCAGTCGGTGCGGCAGCTGAGGTTGGTCTGGATCGCCACTCGCCGGACGTGCGGCAGGCGGCTCAGCTCGGCCAGCGCCCGCCGGTACCAGGACCGCACCAGCCCCTCGCCCCACGGCGTGAACAGCAGCGACAGGGTGTCGCCGGTCCCCGCGCGCTCCGCGGCCCACCCGGTGAACCGTTCCAGCGCGGCGCGGTCGGCGCGCAGTTGCCCGGGCGTGTCACGCCGCTTGGCGAACGGGCAGTACGGGCAGTCGTAGTCGCAGGAGGACAGCGGGCCCCGGTAGAGCAGGGTCAGATCGAGGCCGGTGCCGGTACCGGCCTCGGTGCCGGGCTCCGGCGCGGTGGTGGGCATGCCGAGGAAGGTCATTTCACCTCGTAGTCGGCCATCAGCGCCCGGACCTCGGGCGAGAACAGCATCGGACCGGCCGCGTCCGAGTGCGCCAGCCCCTCCGGCGAGAGCATCAGCCGCAACGGGTCGTCCGCCAGCCAGCCACGGGCCCCGAACGCGGCCAGCTCGGCCGGGAAGTCCTCGGCCGGCGTGCCGCCGAAGCGGGCCCGGTACTCGGCCAGCGGCATGCCCTCGGCCTGGAGCAGCGACTGGACGAGATGCCGCCGACGCGCCTCCTCGGCGGTCATGGACCGGCCGACCTCGGCCCGTCCGAAGTCCTCGGTGGCCACGTAGTCGTCGATGATGCCGCGCACCTCGGTGGCGTTCACCGCGTAGTCGAAGGAGTAGTGCAGCCGCGAGGTGTAGGAGCGGGCTCCGCAGCCGAGGCCGACCATGCCGTCCGTCTGGCAGGCGTACTCGCCGCTCCCGGCCTGCGGGGAGGCCGCGCGGCGGAACATCCGCATCGACACCTGCTGGTAGCCGTGGGCGAGCAGGTGGTCGCGGCCGGTGCGGTAGAGGGCGAGCCGACGGGTGTCCCAGGCGGTCCGGCTCTCCTGCTCGCCGCGCCGGGCCAGGCCGGTCAGCGGCCGGACGTACAGCGGGTAGAGGTAAAGCTCCTCGGGCTGCCAGGCGAGTGCGGCGTCCAGTGAGCGGAGCCAGCTGGCCTCGTCCTGGCCGTCGATGCCGTAGATGAGGTCGATGTTGAGAACCGGGAAGCCGGCCGCGCGGATCCGCCCGAGGGCGGCCTCGACGTCGGCGCGCTTCTGCGGGCGGACGGCCGAGCGGGCCTCCGCGTCGACGAAGGACTGCACGCCCAGGCTCAGCCGCGTGGTGCCCCGGGCGGCCAGGACCTCCAGGCGGTCGGTGGTGGCGGTGGCGGGGGAGGCCTCCACGGAGAGCGGTATCGCCCGTAGGTCGGCGCCCATCCGCCGCTCGGCGATGTCGCAGAGCCGCTCCAGCTCGGCGGCCGTCAGATAGGTCGGCGTGCCGCCGCCGAACGCGGCCAGGGCGAACCGGGCGTCGTCGGCCAGGGCCTCGCGGACGGCGCCGGCCTGGCGGTCCAGCGCGTCCAGGTAGGCGGTGGTCAGGCCCTCGGGGCTGCCGATCCGGGTGAACAGGTTGCAGAAGCCGCAGCGCACCTCGCAGAACGGGATGTGCAGGTAGAGCGAGAGCGCGTGCTGCGGCTCGCCGGCCCACAGCTCGCGCAGTGTCGGGCGGTCCGGCAGCGGCCGGTACGCGGTCTTGTGCGGGTAGGCGTAGACGTAGGACTGGTAGGGCGACTGGTCGGCCGCCCGGTCAGCCGTCAGGCCGGGTGGCCGCGCGGTCGTCAGGTCGAGTGGGTGGCCGGTCGGCGCCGGTGCCGTGGTCATGAGGTCTCCTCGGCGGTGGCCGTCGGGCGGGCGGGGATGGTGAAGTGCGCGTACGGGACCGTCCAGACCACCTCGTGGCCGATCCGGTGGCCGGTGTAGCCGTCCTCGCCGTACGCGGTGCCGTGGTCGGAGCAGACGATCGCGAAGCACGGGCGGCGGGCGCTCATCGCCGCGAACAGCCGGCCGATGTGGGCGTCCACGTACTCCAGGGCGGCGGCGTGGCTCTCCCGGGAGTCTCCGTGCTCGCGGTCGGCGCCGGGCAGGTGGAACCAGTTGGGCTGGTGCAGCGCCGAGACGTTCAGGAAGAGGAAGAGCGGCTGTCCGTCCGGCTGTTCGGCGGCGACCTGTTCGGCCCGGGCGACCTGCGCCTCGAACGAGGTGGGGGAGGGGACACCCATCGCGGGCTCCCAGTGGCTCTCCTGGAAGAGGCCGGGCAGGACGGAGCCCAGCGGTCCCTGCTTGTTGAAGAAACCGACGCCGCCGATGCAGACCGTCCGGTACCCGGCCGTGGCGAGCGCCCCCGGCAGATCGGGCGCGTCGAAGACCCAGGTGCGCGGCGCGGTGCTCTCCGACCCGGCGAAGCGGGCGGCGAACAGACGCGGGTGCGGTCCGTGCGGAGAGGCCGGGGTGGGCAGGAAACCGGCCAGGATCGCCTGGTGGGAGGCGTAGGTGAAGCTGCCGGGCGAGTGCCGGCGCTCCCAGCGGCCGCCGGGCAGGAACGCGGCGAGGTTCGGGATCCGCCCGGCGGCGGCCAGTTCCTCCGCGACGTCGAAGCGCAGCGTGTCCAGGGTGACGAGGAGCAGGTCGTGGCTGCCCACGACGGCGTTCATGTCGGGGGCGGGGCGGTTCACCGGGTCGGGCGTCCGGTCGGTGGTCCGGTGGGGTGTGTGCTGGTTCATCGGGTCGGTTCCATGATCTGGTGGTTCGTCGGTGCCGGGCGGGTGTCCGGCCGCAGGCCGGGTGGTCCGGTCCGGGCGTCGGGTCGTGCCAGGAGGGCGGCGAGCTGGGCGCCGTAGGTGTCGAGGCCCTCGGCCGGGCCGCCGGGCAGTCCGGTGAGGTTGGGCAGCAGGTCGCCGAAGGCGTTGACCTCGCAGACCAGCGCCCGCCGCCAGCCCGAGGCGGGCAGCACGTCCACGCCGACCATCGGGGAGTCCGGGAAGCAGGCGGCCGCCCGCTCCGCCGTCTCCAGCAGGGCCGGCCAGGCGGCCCCGGCGGCCTCCCGGGCCAGGTCGAGGCTGCCCCGGGCGCCGCCGAGGTGCAGATTGGTCATCGGCTGGGAACTGGTCCGCACCACCGCATGGGTGGCCCGTCCGGCGACCACCACCACCCGCAGGTCCGCCGAGCGGCCGGACTGCGAGGCCTTCGGGATCCACTGCTCGACGTGCAGCCGGTCCGGCGCCAGCCGGTCGACCAGCCCGGCGACCTGCCGCTCGTCCCGGTAGCGCCGGACCCGCAGCGAGTTGTGCAACTGCCCGCCCGCCAGCTCGACCGAGGTGGTGGCCAGGACCTGCCCGCGCGGGCCGAACTCCAGCGCCACCACCCCCGAGGCGGAGGAACCGTGCGCGGGCTTGACGAAGACCCGGCGCAGTCCGGCGGCGCGCAGCCGCTCGCGCAGCTCCTCCCAGCCGGTGACGTCCGCGCCGAGCGTGTCGAGCGCGCGGGGCACCGGCACCCCGGCGGCGGCCAGCACCGTGTGCGCCCGCCGCTTGTCGAACATCACGGCGATCTCCTCCGGATCGCCGAGCAGCCGTACCCCCGGCAGCCGGGCCAGCCCGCGCAGGGCGGTCATCACCCCGGCGTACCAGGCGGCCCCGCCCTCCACCCTGGTCGGCGCGTAGCCCGGGCCGAGCGCCGGCCCGCGCAGCAGCTCGTCGACCGCGGGCTCCTCGCCGGGCGACTCGATCCGCAGCAGAGCGCCGTCGGGCAGCCGGTACTCGCCGCGCAGCAGGTCGAGCCAGGGCAGTACGGAGGGCTCCGGCAGGCCGGCGGCCCGGGCCGCGGCGGCGAACAGCGTCACCCGCCGGTGGCCCGGATTGCCGAGGACGGTCAGCCGCGTGGTCATCCGAACGCCACCCGCCTATTCGGCGACCGCGACATAGCGGTCCTCGGGATCGTCCTCGTACTCGGCCTCGGCGTCGGAGAGGTCGAGCGCCACACCGGGCAGGCTCTGGCGGAGCCGCTCCTGGAACTCGTCGGAGAGGTAGTGGTGGTGCAGGTCGAGCGCGCGCAGGTGGGTGAGCGGCTGGCCCTCCAGCAGCGCGGTGGCGCCCTCGTCGGTGAGCACGCCCATCGACAGGTCGAGCGATTCCAGCCGGGCGACGACCGGCGCGTGGGCCACGGCGGCGGCGATCTCGTCCTCGAACTCGCTGTTGGCCAGGGCGAGGTGGCGCAGCGCCGGGAGGCGCGACCCGTCCAGGAACGGCGCGAGGTCGTCGATGGTGCTGTCGCCGCCGTACTCGTCCACGCCGAGCCAGAGCTCCAGCCGCTCCAGCGCCGGGAGTTCGGAGCCGGCCACCGCCCGCACCACGGTGGCCGGCAGGCCGCCGGCCTCGAAGCGCAGGGCGGTCAGCCGGTCGTGCCGGACGGGCTTCAGCTCCAGGCCCCCGCCGCCGCGCACGACCAGCTCGGTCAGCCGGGGGAACGCCGTCAGCACCGGCGTGACGTCGCACATCTCCAGCCAGGAGATCTCGCACTCGTCGGACGCCACATCGGCGATGAACAGCGCCTCCAGCGCCGGGAAGCGCCCGGCGTCCCGGACGATCGCGGCGAGCGTGTCGTCCACCGGTCCGTAGTCCTCGGCCCACCAGGGGCCGACTATCAGGGCCCGCACCCCGGCCGGGTCGATCGCGGCGAGGAACGCCTGCCAGCGCTCGTCGAAGTCGGTGCCCGAGCCGTAGTCCACCGAGAGCCGCCAGGCGACGGCGCCCGGGGCGGGCTGCTTCCGGGAGGCGTCGGGGCCGATGGGGAACTCGAAGACGGGCAGCCCGTGGAACTGCTCGGGGTGGTTGACGGACACGGATGCTCCTGCGGCGCTCTGCCGGTCGGTGGTGGGAGTGCTGGTGCTGGGTGTTGCGTGCTGGTCCGGTGGCTCGCGTGCTGCCGGCGCCGCTACTCGGCGACGGCGACGTAGCGCCACTGGTCGTCCGGCTTCCCGGCCTCGGAGAGGTCGAGCGCCACGCCGGGCAGGGCCTGGCGGAGCCGCTCCTGCATCGCGTCGGAGAGGTAGTGGTGGTGCAGGTCGAGCGCGCGCAGGTGGGTGAGCGGCTGGCCCTCCAGCAGCGCGGTGGCGCCCTCGTCGGTGAGCACGCCCATGGAGAGGGTCAGTGCTTCGAGCCGGGCGACGACCGGGGCATGGGCCACGGCGGCGGCGATGGCGTCCTGGAACTCGCTGTTCTGCAGGCCGAGGTGGCGCAGCGCCGGGAAGCGCGACCCGTCCAGGAAGGGCGTGAGGTCGTCGAGGGCGGCGTCACCGCCGTACTGGTCCACCCCGAGCCAGAGCGCCAGGCTTTCGAGGGCGGGGAAGTCGCACGCGGCGACCGAGCGCACCACGGAGACCGGCAGGCCGCCCGACTCGAAGCGCAGTGCGCGCAGCCGCTCGTGCCGGACCTGCTGGAGCGCCAGGCCGCTCCCGCCCTCCCAGTCCTCGCCGGAACCGCGCACCACCAGCTCGGTCAGCTGCGGGAACGACGTCAGCAGCGGGGTCACGTCCACCAGCTGGAGCCAGGAGATCTCGCACTCCTCGAAGGTGATGTCGCCGACGAAGAGCGCGCGCAGCGCCGGGAGACGCCCGGCCGCGCCGACGATCGCCCGCAGCGGCTCGGCGAAGCTGTCCGGCTCCTCCTGCGACCAGAGGCCGATCACCACGGTGCTCACCCGGTCCGCCTCGACCGTGTCGAGGAACTGCTGCCAGCACTCGGTGAACGTCCGCGGGGACTCGTACTCCAGGCCGATCTTCCAGGCGACCGCTGCCGCGTCCGGCAGTTGGGTGCCCTTCTCCACGGCCTGGACGAAGTCGAAGACCGGGAGGCCGTGGAACTCTTCGATGTGCCTGCTGACCGTCATGCGCTGCTCCTCGGGGGTTGGGGCCGAACAAATGTCTACCAGCCAGGTCCGACAATCCGGTGGCTGGGGCGTCGCCCGGGCGCGTTGTCGGACCCCTCCTCTACGTTTCGGGGCGTGAGAGGTCCGGCGCCCGCCGGGCCGGTCAGGAGGGCTGATGTACCGCCAGGGTGATGTGCTGATCGCGCCGGTCGAGGAGGCCGCGGTGCCGCCGCGGGTGGGCGTGCTGGCCGCGCAGCCGAGGGACGGACGGGGCCGGATGGTCCTCGCGCTCGGCGAGGTCACCGGCCACGCCCACGCCGTGGTCGGCCCGGGCGAACTGCGCAGGGAGGCCGGTCCGTTCGGTGCGGCCTGGCTGCACCTGCCCGAGGGCGGCCGGGTGGTGCACGAGGAGCACGCGGCGATACCGCTGCCCAGGGGCTGGTACCGGGTGGTGCGCCAGCGCGAGTACATGCCGGGCGCGGTCCGCGTCGTCGCCGACTGAGGCCCCGGCGGCGGTTCACAGCGGGGCCGCCGCCGCGCGGATGGTGCGGCGGCGTCGAACGGATCGAGCAGTTGAACAGATCGAGTACCAGTGGCCGGGCAGGGCTCCCGGCCGGGAGCGGAGTGCGTGATGGTGACGGAGCAGACGGTCGGGCCCGGTGCGGTGACGGCCCGCTGGCGGGCGAGCGCGGCGGCCACCGGGCCGGCCGACCGGGCCGGGGTCGAGCGCGCGCTGCGCGCCGCCTACCGGGCGGCCGGACTGGCGGAGCCGGCGGTCGTCCGCTGGTTCGGCTCGCCGCGGGCGGCGGCGGAGGCCGCGCTGGAACTGCGGGCCGGCGGCGCGGTGAGCGTCCGTGAGGCCGTCCGCACCCGGCCGTGGGAGGAGGCCCGCCGCCGGGCCGTCGAGCGGGTCGGCCCGGCCGGCTGGGCGCCGCTCTGGGCGCTCACCGGCGGGGAACTCGGCCCGGTGACCAACTCCCTGGCCGGGCGGGTCCGCGACGCCGTCCTCGACCGGCTCGCCCCGGAGGCCGATGCGGAGGAGGATCCGCAGGACGTCGTCGAGGCCGCCCGCGCCCGCCGCACGGCCGTCCGGCTCGCCCTGCTGGACGCCGTCCGGGGCCAGCACGACGCGCCGTGGTTCGCCGCCTTCGAGGCGGCGGGGGAGCCGACCGGCGCGGCCGAGGGCGCTGAGAAGGACGACGGGGGTGCCGAGAAGGCCGACGGGATCGACGCGCTCGCCCGGGTCGCGCGCGAGGCCGGCTGGTGGTGGCCGTACGAGGGCGTGGCCCTGGTCAGCGAGCGGCCCGTCGCCCTGCACCGCGACGAGGCGGGCCGGCTCGACCGCGCCGACGGCCCGGCCCTGGAGTACGCCGACGGCTTCGCGCTGCACGCCTGGCGAGGCATGCCCGTCCCGCCCGGCTTCCTGGCCGGCCTCGGCACCGTCACCGTCGAGCGGATCCGCACCGAGGAGAACGCCGAGCTGCGCCGCGTCCTGCTGGAGCACTACGGCTACGAGCGCTACCTGGCGGACTCCGGCGCCGAGCCGTTGCACCGGGACGAGACCGGGGTGCTCTGGCGGATCCAGCTGCCGGCCGACGAGCCGGTGGTGATGGTCGAGGTGGTGAACTCCACCGCCGAGCCCGACGGTACCTTCCGCACCTACTGGCTGCGCGTCCCGCCCGGCACCCGCACCGCCCGGGCCGGGGTGGCCTGGACCTTCGGCCTGACGGAGGCGGAGTACCACCCGCAGCGCGAGACCTGAGGGCCCGGAGGACCCCGGCGGCCCGCGCCGCGGGGTACGCCCCGCCGCCGGCCCGCCGGGAGTGCGGCGGCCGACCGAGTAGGGGCTCGATACCGGTGAGGCCGGGTATCCAACTGCCGTCGGCTCAGCTCGGCGATCCAGTTGAAGGCCACGGACGACCAGCGTCCTGATGTGCTCCGGGCACTGCGGGAGAAGCTCGCGGGCGAGGGCTTCAAGATCACCTCGAACGAGTCCGCTTCGGCCACCCGGTCCACCTCGCCCACCTGGGACTTCGAGGCTGTCCACGAGCCCGACCGCTACACCGTTTCGGTGGGCGGGGCGAAGTCCGGCCAGGGTGTGGGCGTCATCGTCACCCTGCCCTGTCAGGCCCCGCCCACCGGCGCGGCTTCGCCCGCTCCGACGGCCACCGCCTGAGGCCGGCGCGGCAGTTCGGGTAGGGCGTGATCAAATGCTGTCATGGCCGGCACGGGGCCTGGAACATCGGAAACGACGACCGGCGCTCAGTCCGGTCGTCCTTCCACTCCGGAAACAGGCGGCCTGGTGCCCGGCCGCGCTCGTGGCCGGGCACCAGGCCTCTGTTGTGCGTGTTGTCAGCCGCCGGTGATCGAGAAACCGATCACCACGCCCGCGGCGACACTGATCTTGCCGGGGGCGAGGTCGCCCCCGGCCCCGCCGGCTTGGCGGTGCCCGCGGCAGGAGTTCCGCAACTGATCGGAGTCCACGTCCTTGATGTGGATGACGGGGCCGGGCCGGACATCGGCGGCCTCCGCATACAGGGCCGCCTTCTCGCGGGCGGCGGCCACGGCGGCCGTGCGCGCCCGGGCGCGGAGTTCCTTCCTGGTACTCACCTCGAACTCGACACCGTCGACCTGGTTCGCCCCGGCCTCGTTGGAGGTGAAGAGCGCCGCGTTCCTGGGCACGTCGCTGGGCGGCCGGCGCTCGACTACGCCGTTACGGGCTGACCGCCCCCGGAGCGCAGGGGTCCGAACGTGCCGCACCGCCCGCACCGGGGTCGGTGCGGGCGGTGCGGCAGTTGTGGGCGGTGCGAGGTCAGGGGGTCTGGTACCCGTTGCCGTCGAACGAGCCCACCACGTTGTCACCACCGGTGTTGAAGATGTCGGCGCCGGCGAGCTGGTTGCCGGTACCGATGACCGTGATGGTCGTGGTGGTCACAGCCGGGCTGTCGGCGAAGGCCTGGGCCGGAACGGCGACGGCGCCGACGGCGGCCAGCAGGACGGCGAGGGTGCGGACGGTACGGTACATGGAGCAATCCCTTCGTAGGCCAACGTGCAACCGCACCCTAGGGAAGCGGGAACCCGCCGTAGGGGGAATGTCACCCGAACGGGGCGGGACGCGTGTCGTCGTGGGCCCACCGGCTTTACGGGGCCCGGGCGATCAGTACCGGCTGGAAGAAAACCGGTGCGGGCGGGTGCCTCCCGCCAGGAGCCGGTGGTCAGTCGTCGAGACCCATTCGTCGGGCCCTGCGGAGAATCTGGTGCAGGGCGAGATCGGCCTCGGCGCGAACACTGGCATCCGGGTCCTCGAGCAGGACTCGAAGCGTCTGGACGGCTGCCGCCTCCCCGCCCTGCTGATAGCTGAGGCGGCCGAGGGACCAGGCCACCAGGCTGCGAACGAAGCCGGCGGAATCCGCGCTCTCTGCCGAGAGGGCGAGGACCGCGTCTTTCTGCTTGTCGCAGGCTGCCCTGGCCAGAGCGGCCGCCGCCCAGACCCGTACGAAGCTGAAAGAGTCGTGCAGCGCTGCTTCGAGCGCGGGTACGACCTCGACCGAACCGATCTCTCCCAGCGCGTAGACGCCCAGCCGCCGTTCGGTCGGATCGTCGCTGCGAACAAAGGACATCCAGTATTCGGCCGGTCTGTCGAGGTATCCGCCGGCCGCTGAATGATCTTCTCGAATCACACCGTTCCCCTCCCCAGGGCTTCGTCAAGGGTGCACGCGGCACTTATGAGACTCAGATGGGTGAGGGCCTGCGGGTAATTTCCGATACTTTCTCCATATGCGGACGTTTCCTCCGCGAAAAGCCCCAGGTGGTTGGCGTGAGTCAGCATCTTCTCGAACAGGAAGCGGGCCGGTTCCACCTGCCCGGCCAGCGCCATGGCCTCGACGAGCCAGAACGTGCAGATATTGAAGGTCCCTTCGCCGCCGCGGAGTCCGTCACCCGCGGCCTTGTCCGCCTCGTACCTGTACACGAGACTGTCCGACGAAAGGTCTTCCATGATGCTCTGAAGTGTGCCGAGCATCCGCGGGTCTTTCGGTGATATGAAACCGATCATGGGCATGGCGAGAATGCTGGCGTCCACGGCATCTGAGCCGAGATACTGAACGAAGGTCTTGCGTTGTGAGTCGTAGCCTTCCTGCATGATGGTTTGAAATATCTCATCACGCTGACTCCTCACGCGGTCACTGTCGAGTGGAAAACCACGACGGGAAGATATTCGCAGGGCCCGGTCGAGGGCTGCCCAGCACTGCAGTTTCGAATAGACGAAGTGCTGCTTCTCGCCCCGGATCTCCCA
Source organism: Kitasatospora sp. NPDC087315 (assembly GCF_044744345.1). NCBI lineage: Bacteria > Bacillati > Actinomycetota > Actinomycetes > Kitasatosporales > Streptomycetaceae > Kitasatospora > Kitasatospora sp. NPDC087315. The sequence goes on from NZ_JBIUYD010000001.1 coordinate 578,332, forward strand.
TATTCCTTCATCGGGACGGTGCCAGTTGTCGGCGACCCAGTAAACCATTCGCTGGAGATGGCACCACAGGTCATAAGATATATGGCAGACGCGCGCATCAAAAAGCTCGATCGCAGTGAGGAGCTCGCCGTATATGTCCAGCTGGAGCTGGTTCGAGGCGTCATTGCCGATGCGTACCGGCCGCGATTCCCGGTAGCCCTGCAGGTGGTCCAGTGTCATTTCATCGAGTTGAGCATTGCCATCAATTCGATACATGAGCTTCAGCGGGTAACCCTCGCCGGTCTCTTTGGCGCGGTCCTCGAGCCACTCCATGAAGCGGATGGTTTCCTCCGTGAATCCCAGCTTCATAAAGGCGAGGAGGGTCAGCGCGGCGTCCCTGATCCAAGTGAACCTGTAGTCCCAGTTCCTTTCCCCTCCTATCTCCTCGGGAATACTGGTGGTCGGAGCCGCAACAATAGCGCCGGTGGGATCGTGTGTCAGCAGCTTCAGCGTGAGAACCGAACGCCGCACCATCTCCCGCCATCGGCCGGTATAAGTGCACTGGCCGAGCCAGCTCTTCCAGTAGTCGATAGTGCGGTGCAGGAGGTCCTGGCCGGTCAGGCGCGCCTCGAGGAGATCAGCCTCGCCGCCGAGGCTTTCCACCTGGCGGAGCAGGAACGTCACCTCCTCACCCTCATGCAGCGTGAACTCGGCAGAGACCCCGGAGCCCACCGTGGCCAGCGGAAAGCGGCTGGTGAGAGCAACGGAGATCTCGCCACCGCGAAATACGGCCCCGCGCCCCTCCTGGCTGATTTCGTGGTCCTGCCGCGCGAAATCAAGGGCGGGAAAGCAGTCCAGGCGGAAAGGTATGTTACCGCGAACCGCCTTGGCGACTCGCACAATCTGGTGCGACGTCACGCGGGAGGCGGACTGTTTGACGGGCATGAAGTCGACCAGTTCGCCTACGCCTTCCGCACTCAGGAAGCGCGTGATCAGAACGGCGGTGTCGGGCATGTACATCTGCTGGCAGCGCCCCGACAGTACCGGCGAGATCTTGAAGTACCCGCCCCTTTCATCATCGATCAGGCGGGCAAAGACGCTTGGCGAGTCGAATCTCGGAAGGCAGCACCAGTCTATCGAGCCGTCCATGCCGACCAGAGCCGCCGTGTGCATGTCCCCGATTACTCCGTAGTTCTCAATCGGTTTGTAGCTCATGCCATGTCCTTTGGGGCCCTGAGCGGCTGAACATACTTCGATTGTGCTACGCGGGAGCCCTGCCTGCCAGCTGTGCCACAACCGGGGCCGGGGGCAGGTTCCGCAGGCCGGTGTCGCGGGCCGCGCGGATGCGGCGACACGCAACTGGGCACTGGGGCCGGGACGTTCCTGGCGAACGACCGGCGGTGCCCCCGGCGGGCTCGACGGCCGGTGCCGAGGCCGGCGCCGGAACCTTCGGCACCACCTGGTGGATACCGTCGGTGATGGTCGTCCCCACCGAGTAGGACCATCATCGACCGCGCGCCGCGCGCCAGTTCAAGGAACTCGCGGGTACGGCCGCCGGAGTCCGTGCGGATCGGCGTCCGGCATCCCGGAGGGGGCGTCTCGGGGCGTGCCGGGGCTCGCTTCCGGGCCTGGTTCAGCCTGCCGCGGGCGGGCCGGCGGCTCGGTGATGTGGTTACAGATGGCGAGGCGGATAATCGTTTCGAGTCGGTGCCGACCAGCGGTCATGACGTGGCGGCGGGGTCTGAAGCGGGGTGAGATGCCGCTGAACGCGGACGGTTACCGCTGTGCCCGCGCCCTCCCAGGTACTTACAGTCACCGTTGATCATGATGAAGACCTCCTCCAAGTACCACCTGTCACCGGGCCGCAGCTGTCGCCGTAGGCCTGGCCGAGTTTCAGGCGCCATCGGCGGCCCGCCTCCTGGGAGGCGATCACGCTGCGCTCCGGCATCAGCTCCTCCATCTCACGGAAGGTGAGCGGTAACCACAAGTACGGCCACACACAGTGCGGGCAGGTCCTCAGTCACCGTCGCCACCCTCACCCGCACGACCTGCACCTGAAAAGGGCTCCCAAGGTCTCATCAGGTCTGGCGCCACGAGGATTGGCCGCGAATAATGGGAATGGCAGCCACCACTTTGGGTGGTGACAGAGAGGAATCAACGCGGGTAAGGATCACCAAGCCGATTCACCTGGTTCCTGGACGACGCGCAGATATCGGGTGCGCGTTACCTGGCGGACTGTCCGCCGGGACTTGAGTCCCCGACCCTTGCCGGGTGCTGAGACATTTGCAAGGAGGATTCGATATGAGATTGGACCGCCCGTGCGTCCTAGTGGTGGACGATGATCCCGTTAACAGGATGTTCCTCATCAGGCTCGTCGAAAGAGAGGGGTATCTGACACTCGCGGCAAAAAACGGGCGGGTCGCTTGTGATCTTTTGGCGGAGAACGACGTCGACGTCATTCTCCTCGACATCGAGATGCCCGAGATGGATGGTTTCGGCGTGCTGGAACGCGTCCAGCAGGATACGAGGACTCGTCACATTCCCGTCATCATGATCTCGGCGATCGAAGATATAGACAGTGTTGTCAAAGCGATTGGCCTCGGAGCAACCGACTATATTCCGAAGCCAGCCAACAAGATCCTGCTGCGGGCGAGGATGGATGCGAGCCTCAACCGGAAGAGGATTCACGACCTGGAACAGGAGAGGGTCCGCAGCATCTTTGGGCGATTCGTTCCCACAGCTATAGTCGACAAAGTGCTCCTGCAGGCCGGCGAGGATCTCAGGCTGAAGGGAGAAAAATGCGTCGCAACGATAATGTTCGCAGACTTGCGCGGGTTCACGTCCTGGGCCGAGGACAGTTCGCCGGATCTCGTGATCAATGCCCTGAACTACTATCTCGGTTCCATGAGTGACGTTATTCTCGATCACGGCGGTACCCTGGTGTCCTACATGGGCGACGGGATTATGGCCGCTTTTGGGGCTCCGATCGAGGAGGAATGCCATGCCGACCTCGCCCTGGCCGCGGCCCGCATGATGGCGCAGGAAGCCCTGCTGGACTTCAATACGTGGCTGAAGCGCGAAGGCCTGGGTACGGGATTCAGAATCGGAATCGGCTTGAACAGCGGCCCGGTGATGTCCGGAACAGTAGGGTCGGAACGCCGCCTCGAGTATGCGGCGGTGGGTGATACCACCAATACCGCATCCCGTCTTGAGCAAATGACCAAAGAGGTACCGCACGCGATTTTGATCTCAAACGAAACCTACGCCATGCTGAGCAGGCATTCCGACGACCTCGTCTTCGTCGGAGAGATATCCCTTCGCGGGAAGCGGTCCTCCGTCGGTGTCTGGGGAGATGGATCGAAAGGGGCCGCCGCCGGCTGAAGGCGCGCCGCGCCCTAAAGGCCCTAAAGGCGCACTGTACCGGCTCGCGCGCGGCGCCAAAGGTGTACGGGGGCAAGAGCGCTCCATGGCGACCGGTCTGCCATCCTCCCCTCCAGTCGCACCGGTGTCCGGGCGGGCGTATGCTGGTTCCGCTCATTCAATATGCGGCTGCTGGAGACGCCACAGTAATAAGCGATGAAGATGTCTTCGCCTAAAGTGGCATTCGAGAATCAATCGCGGCACTCGTGAAAGCCGGCACCCTCGGATCCGTGGACTTGGTTGCCGTCGAGACGTCAGGGCAAGGGGATGAGATGCGATGAAGGGCGTCGTTTTTGATCTCTTCAATGAGGTGGTCTCGCAGAAGTACGGCCTGACCGCATGGGAAGACCTGATCAACGCTGCAGGTGTTGAGGGAGTGTATACGTCGCTCGGCAACTACCCGGATGCCGAGTTCCTGAAAATAGTTGCCGAAGCGGCGTCCATGTTCGGTATGTCAGAAGACGAAATTGTTCGCTGGCTGGGGCGCGAGGCGCTGCCGATCTTCGCCGACAGATATCCCGTGTTCTTCGAAAGACACAGCTCGGCTCGAACCTTCCTGCTGACACTGAACGACATCATACATCCCGAAGTGAGGCGGCTCTATCCCGGTGCCGATGTGCCTAGTTTCAGATTCGATACGTCGTCCGATGATGTACTCATCATGAGCTACAGGTCGGAACGACAGCTGTGCTGGTTCGGCGAAGGACTTATCGAGGGTGCGGCCGTTCACTTCGGGGAGTCCGTTCAGATCAAGCAGCCCAGATGCACCGGGCGAGGGGACGAAGAATGCGTATTTGAAGTAAGGCTAGCATCATAGGAGATTACGGTGGAGCGTGAGCGGAATATAGATCGGGAAGCAGCTCTGCTGGAAAGCCTACTGAACAAGGAACGCAAGGCGCGGCGGCAGGCCGAGCTGATATCAGAGGAAATGATTCGCAAGCTGCATGACGCAAAGAACCAGGAGCTCGAGAAGCAGCGGGGTCTGGAACTGCTGGAGTCGGTGGCTGCGGCATGCAACAACGCGCTCCAGGTGAGCGATCCGCTGCTTGCCGCGGTAAAAGGAATATGCACCTTCACGGGGTGCCCGGCCGGTCATGCGCTGTCGTTCTCGCCGGACAGCGGCATGCTTGCCTCGTACTCGCGTTATTGGTGGGCGGACGATCCGGAACACCTGCGAGCGCTGCAGGCGAATGATGGGCTCATGGTCCCCCGGGGGCGTGGGCCGGCCGGACGCGCCCTGCTGTCCACCGAGGCGCTGACAGGCACCGTCGGCAGCGAGGACGAAGAAATAGATTACATCAAGTCCTGTCGTGAACTCGGAATCACCGAGTTCCTGACGCTTCCTGTTTTCTGTGAATCCGAAGTCATTTTTGTGCTTGAGTTCTTTGCCGCGCCGGGAAAAATCAGCCAGGACGAGATGCTCACGAAGCTGCTGATTCAGGTCGGCGCTCAGCTGTCACGCGTGGTTGAAAGGGCGAAGGCAGAGCGGGAGTTGCAGGACGCGCGCTCGGTCGCGGAGACCGCGGCCCGCAGCAAGAGCTCGTTCCTGGCCACCATGAGTCATGAGATCAGGACCCCGATGAACGCAGTCATCGGGATGACTGAATTGCTGCTGTCTACTGAACTGACGTCCGAACAGCGAAACTTTGTTGATATCATCAATTCCAGCGGGGAGGCCCTGCTTGGTATCATCAATGACGTTCTGGACTTCTCCAAGATAGAAGCCGGCGGGCTGGAGCTGGAGAGCCGGCCGTTCTCCTTGCGTGATATGATGGATTCCGCGGTCGGGGTGATTGCCACCCGTGCCGCAGAAAAATCGCTCGAACTTGCCTGCCTGGTTGAGCCTGACGTTCCGGACAGGCTGGTCGGCGACGGAATGCGCCTCCGGCAAGTACTGACCAACCTCCTCTCCAATGCGATTAAATTTACCGAGACCGGTGAAGTCGTAGTATCGGTGAGAACCACTGAGGATGTCGACGGGGACGACCGGGCCACGCGGTTGCATTTTTCCGTTTCGGATACGGGTATAGGCATCCCTGAAGATCGCATGGATCGACTCTTCCGGGATTTCAGCCAGGTGGATTCGTCCACCACTCGCCGGTACGGGGGGACGGGCCTGGGGCTGGCGATCAGCAAGCGCCTCGTCGAGATGATGGATGGTTTCATGAAGGTGGAGAGCAAGAGCGGCGTCGGCTCTGTCTTCAGCTTCGAAATCAATCTGGAGGTCGCTGAAGGCAGTCTGCCGCCTGTCGCGGAAGAACCACTGCGACTGAAGCGCCTGCTCATTGTCGATGACAATGCGGTCAACCGCGAAGTGGTCAGGCGGCACGCTGATTCATGGAACATGGTGCCCTATGAAACGGCCTTCCCCGAAGATTCCCTCAGAATACTTGAGTCGGGCGATCCGTTTGATGTGGCAGTCATCGACATGATGATGCCGAAGATGGATGGCGTGGAGCTGGCCAGGAGGATCCACCGGATCCTGGGTCGTGAACGTCTGCCGCTCATACTGGCAACCTCACTGGTGACGTCCAGAGAACTGATCGACCGTGAAGAATTCTCCGCGGTCCTGACCAAGCCTATAAGGGCTTCGCAGCTGCATGATGCGCTTGTGACGGTCATCGTGGGCAAGCGGGAACCCGCCGGGGTGAGCCCTTCCCCGAGCAAGGGTACGTCTCCTGACGGCGCGTCTTCTGATCTGAAAATCCTGCTGGCCGAGGACAATGCGGTGAATCAGCAGATCGCTACGCTGATGTTGCGGAAACTCGGCCACACCGCCGAGATAGTCGACGACGGCAGTCAGGCCGTCGATGCCGTCCTCAATGATTGCTACGACGTCGTGCTGATGGACGTGCAGATGCCCGTCATGGACGGCCTCGAGGCGTCGCGGAAGATCAATCAAATGCTTGAGGCCGGCCGCCGTCCTTACATAATCGCGATGACGGCGAACGCGATGCAGGGCGACCGCGAAATCTGCCTTGCCGCGGGCATGGACGACTACATAGCGAAACCGATAAAGAGTGACCAGTTGGCTGAAGCGCTGAGCCGTGTGTCCGCACCCGGCGGCGAGCAGGACACCACCCCGCAGCCGGAGCACTCCGGCACTTCGGTCAGCCGAGAGGTTCTGGAGCGTCTCTGTGACGACCTGGGCGGGGCTTCCTCGGTTGCTGAACTGGCCGAGCTGTTTGTGGAAGATGCGCCGAAACTGATATCCGCCATGTCGGGCAGTCAGCAGAACGACGAGGTGCGGCGGGCCGCTCACACGCTGAAGTCCAGCGCCAGGGCCCTGGGGGCTGACCTGCTGGCCGATATGGCAGCGGAGATCGAAGCACAAGCCCGCGCGGAAACCCTTGGGGAATTCAGTGTGAGTGCAATGAGTGACGAATTCCTTCGCGCGAAGAGTCAGCTCTTCGAGATTCTCACCGAACTGGAAAGCCACAGTCTCGGTTGACTCGCCTCGCTCAGGGGCCGCGGGCGAGGAAGAGGTCGCTGATGTGAAGCATGTCGATGCCGCCACCACGGGCATCGAGCAGCCGAGCGGTCTCGGCCAGGGCCCGGACGCGGGCACCGACCCGGCCCCGGTCCGACCGGGAACGAAGAGGATTCCGGCCACCGGAGGCGGGGCCAGGCCTGGAACACGCTCTTGCCCGGGCCGGGCGGGGCCTGTTCCATGGCGGCATGCCGCGAAGCGAGCTCGTTCTGATGACGGATCACAGCTCGACCGAGGGAAGCCGGGAGACTCTGGCCACCGCCGCGCGGATGCTCACCGGCCGGGTGCCCGTCCTGCTCGACGCGCGGCACTTCATGCGCGGCGGCACCGGCCGGATCGGCCCGGCCGCCGACGGCGGGCTCCGCCTGGAGGTGCCGGCCGAGGGCCTCGCCGTGACGGCGGACACCGTGCTGGTCTACGAGATACCGCCGCACAAGCGGCGCGCCTTCGAGGCCTGCCAGCAGCGGCTCCGCGCGTACGGCGCCCGTTCGCTCGGCACCGACACGGACGGCTGGCGGGCGGCCACCGAGAAGGACCGGACCGTCGAGCGCTTCAGCCGGGACGGCATCGCGCACATGCCCACCATCGCGCTCTCCCGGCCGACCCCCGAGGCCGCCGTCGATGCCTTCGACCGCCTCGGCGGCGACGTCTGGGCCCGGCCGACCGTCGGAATGGGCGGCAACGATGTCTTCCACGTCACCACCCGCGACCAGCTCACCGCCGCCGCGGACCACTACGTGGCCTCGGGCGCCGACTGGCTGATCGCCCGCGACGCCGGGAACTTCAACGCCGACGGCCGGCGCCACCAGTACCGGGTGGTGGTGCTCGGCGGGCGCGTCGTCCGCGCGGTCGAGCACGTCCAGCCGGATCCGGACGCGCCCTGCAACGAGATCCAGGGCGCCGTCTCGACGCTGCTGGAGGACGGCGAACTGCCTGCGGGTCTGGCCGAGTTGGCCGTCTCCGCGACCAAGTCCCTGGGCCTGCCGCTCGGCGGTGTCGACCTCGGCGCGGAGAACGGCGGCGTCGTCTTCGAGGTCAACGTCCACCCGGTGTTCGGCAGCGTCGGGGGCCTGGAGACGGTCGCCCTGCCGTACACCGCCGCCCACCTCGCACTGGGCTGAGCCGAAGCGGCGGCCCGGGCCCGTCGGGGCCCCGGTGGAGGCCTCGGCGGAGGCCCTGGTCAAGGGCGCGGTCGCGCGGGTACTAGACTTGGCACAGTTGTGAAGGCACCTCGTTCGGTGAGGCGTCGCCACGGACACAGGCCACTGACCCCACGACGTCGAGAGACGCCCAGGTTCAGGACAGGTCTCCCCGGCCTAAGGGGTGATCCCAAGTGGCTGCACCCCCGGGTGCTACGCCGTGGCGTGCCAAAGCTCTGACGAGATCAGGGGTGCCCCGCCCGTCCCGCGGCCAGGTGTGCCCGCGGCGCGTGGTGTGGATCTCCCTGATGGCCCCGGTAACGGCGACCCGAGTACGGGCGCCCCGACGGCGAGGAGGTGAGACCTGTGGAGAGCAGTAGTCCGGGCCGAAGTCGGCCCCGCCCCAGGACGTCCCCCTCTTCTCCTGGCACCCGGCACTTCTCCTCCCGTACCGCTCCCGCACCCCGCCGCCGTACCGCCCGCCGCTGACAGCGGCGGCTCCGGCCGCGTGGTCCGGGCGCCGTGCGCGGTGGAGGACGGCCGGGCGCCTCCCGCCCCCGCCCCGCCCGACCCCGCGGCCCCTGGCCTCGGCAGCGGCGGACACCGACCCGTGGAGGTACCCCGCCATGTCCGACTGGCGTGTGCGCGCCGTGCGCGCGAGCAAGCGTCCGTTCTCCCGTTCCGTCACCACGCCGCGCGGCGGCGACGCGCAGCCGGCGCCCGAGCACTCGATGGACCCGAGGCCCGACCAGCCCGCGGAGCCCGTCACGCTGGAGCGCTCCGTCGTGGACGCGGCCGTCTACCGGGGCGGGCGCCGGGTCGAGGAACCCGCCAGCCTGGCCGACATCTACCGCCAGCTGCCCGGCAAGCCCGGCACGATGGCCTGGATCGGCCTGTTCCGGCCCGCCGAGGCGCAGCTGCTGGAGGCCGCCGAGCGGTTCAACCTGCACGAGCTGGCGGTCGAGGACGCGATCGTCGCCCACCAGCGGCCGAAGCTGGAGCGCTACGGCGACACGCTCTTCGTCGTGCTGCGCGCCGCCCGCTACCTGGACGACGTGGAGGAGGTCGACTTCGGCGAGATCCACCTCTTCGTCGGCCCCGACTTCGTTCTCACCGTGCGCCACTCGCAGGCCCCGGACCTCTCCGCGGTGCGCAGCCGCCTGGAGGCCGACCCGGAGCTGCTCGCGCTCGGCCCCGAGGCGGTGCTGTACGCGGTGCTGGACGCGGTCGTCGACGGGTACGCGCCGGTGATCGCCGGGTTGCAGCACGACATCGACGAGATCGAGACCGAGGTGTTCGGCGGTGACCCGCAGGTGTCCCGCCGCATCTACGAACTCTCCCGCGAGGTGATCGAGTTCCAGCGGGCCACCCGTCCGCTGCTGGAGATCATGAAGAGCCTGGAGGCGGGCTTCGGCAAGTACGGCACCGACGACGAGCTCCAGCGCTACCTGCGGGACGTGGCCGACCACGCCACGTACGCCGCCGAGCGGGTGGACGGCTTCCGGCAGATGCTGCAGAACATCCTGACCGTCAACGCGACCCTGGTCTCGCAGCGGCAGAACGAGGAGATGAAGCAGCTCGCCGAGGCCGGGCACGTGCAGAACGACGAGATCAAGAAGATCTCCTCCTGGGCGGCGATCCTCTTCGCGCCGACCCTGATCGGCACCGTCTACGGCATGAACTTCGAGCTCATGCCGGAGCTCAAGTGGGCGTTCGGGTACCCGTTCGCGATCGGGCTGATGGCGCTCGTCTGCACCGGCCTCTACCTGGTGTTCAAGCGCCGCAACTGGCTCTGAGTGCCGTGGCTCGCCCGTGACCCGCCGTGAGCGGCACGACGTTCGGACAGGGCGTCAGGGTTCCGTCAGGGCGGGCCGGAGGGGCTTGCCCCCCGCCCGCGCCGACGGCTTGGATGAAGGGCATGAACCGCCCGGCACGCCACCACGACCGCCCGCCGCATCCGCGGCCGCCGGTCGTCGCTGCCGCGGCCGTCATCGCCGTGCGCTGAACCGCGCCTCCCCGCCGGACGGCACGGCCCGCGCCGCCCCCTGCCCCGTCGCCGCGGGGCAGGGGCGGACGCCTTCTCGTACCTTCGTCCCGCACCCCGGCCGGGCGGCTGAAGGAGGCGGTCACCCTCGGCACCGGCCTGGCGATCGGCGTCCGGCCGCGGCTGCGGGAGTACCGGTAGCGCGCTGGTCCGCCGCACTTGTCAGTGGGCCGCCGTAGGGTCGTTCGGGTGCCGAAGAACGGCGACGGACGGCCGCGCGGTTCCACGTGCGGCCGGTCCGGACGGATCGTCAGGGGGTAGCGCGATGAAGCAGACGGCGAAGCGGGCGCTGGTCGGTGCGGCCGGGGCGTTGGGCGCGGTGCTGGTCCTCCCAGGCCATCCGGTGGGGTCTGACGGCCACCCAGGAGGACTGACCGGGCGGCCCCTGCGGCCGGACCACGCGGCGGCACTCCGCTGACGTGGAGCGGTCCGGGACCGGCGGGTGCCCGGCCGCGCGCCGGGGCGGTGTGCACCGACCGGGGGCTCAGTCGTCCGTGTCGGCGGCGGGACCTAACCGTCCGCGCGCGCCCCGGTGGCGGACAGCCGCTCGAACTCGGCCTCCGGGTTCGTCTGTTGCCGGTAGTCGAAGTGCAGCCGCACCACGCCGTCCCGGTCGGTGAACCGGGCGAGCGGGCCCTGGCCGGCGGCGGGCAGCAGCCGGGGAGCGGCCCACTGCTGGGCGACCACCGCGAGGCGGGTCCGGTCGGCGGCCACCACGATCCAGGTCGCCCGGCCGCCCTGGACGGTCGCGAGGTAGCCGTCCGCGAGCACCGAGACGACGGCGTCCCGCACACCGATGCCGTCCGGGAACTCGCGCCGCTCGGCGTGCGGAGCCGACACGTCGTCGCCCATCGCCACGCTGTCCCTGGTCAGTTCGGTTCTCATGGCGGGCAGCGTAGCCGTACGGAGTGGCCGGGACCCCGCCATGAGTCGGAGTCGACCCCCTACGATCGGCGCATGACCGCTGACTGGTCTGCGTGTTAGCTTCCGGCCATGGGATCACGTGGGGTTCGTGGGGCGGCGGCGCAACAGGCGATCGAGGGGCTGCGGGAGCTGGCCGGGGCCGGGCTGACGGCCCCCGAGGTGTTCCGCGGGGCGGACGAACTGCTGCGCGGAGTCATGGAGTTCGACGCGGTCTGCTGGCACACCGCCGACCCGGCGACCGGGCTGGTGAACTCCGTGCTGAGCGACGACCTCAGCCTCGACAGCTTCCAGGACGCCGTCCGCCTGGAGATCTGGTCCGATGACGTCGCCACCTTCCCCAAGATCCGCCGCAGCGGCGTGCGGGCCGAGACACTGAACCGGGTGACGAAGGGGCGACCGGAGCACAGCGTGCGCTACCGCGAGCAGATCGCCCCGGCCGGGTTCGGCGACGAGCTGCGCGCCGTCTTCGACGCGCACGGCGGGATGTGGGGGTGCGCCGCGTTCATGCGGGCCGGGGACCGCGGGCCGTACCTCGGCCACCAGCGCGAGCTCGCCGACATCGCCGCCCGGCACCTGGGGAACGCGCTGCGGGCCAGCCACCTCCCGCCGCCCGGCGACGGGCCGGAGGACGAGTCCTGTTCGGACGGCGGGGCGCCGGTCGTCCTGCTGCTCGGCCCGTCGAACCGGCTGCTCGCGATGTCCGGCCCGGCCGAGGAGTTGCTGGCCGGCCTGGCCGACCCCACACCGTCGGCGCTCGCGGTGCCGACCGCCTTCGCGATCGCCGCCGAGCAGGCCCGCCGGGCGGCGTACGGCCTGCCCGCCCCGCAGCGGAAGATCCGGGTGCAGGCGAGGGACGGCCGCTGGTTCGTGCTGCACGCCTCGGCGCTGCGGGGCGGGACGGCGGGCGAGGTGACGGTGGTGGCCTCCGAGGCCACCCCGGCGGACGTGATGCCGCTCTACCTGTCCGCGTACGGGCTGACGGCACGGGAGCAGGAGGTGGCGCTGCTGCTGGTGCGCGGCTGCGACACCCGGGACGTCTCGCGGCTGCTGACGATGACGCCCTACACGGTGCAGGACCACCTCAAGTCGGTCTTCGCCAAGGCCGGGGTGGCCAGCCGCCGTGAGCTGATCGCCCGGGTCATGCTCGGCGTCGGCCACTGAGGGGCGGTGCACACTGAGGGGCGGGCGGCACCGGGCCGGGAGACGGCCGGCCGCGGGGGCTCCCCGGCGCCGCCCGCCGCCCCGCGGTTCCGCCGGCCGCCGTGCCGGCAAGCTGATTTGACAACCACGCTTGCCGCCTCGGCAAATAGAAGACATGGCCGACGACTTCTCTACCGTCCTCACCACGGTGGGCCCGCGTCTGCGGGCGCTGCGGCGCGAGCGTGGCACCACCCTGGCCAGGCTGAGCGCCGCGACCGGCATTTCCCTCAGCACCCTCTCCCGCCTGGAGTCCGGCCAGCGCAAGCCCACCCTGGAACTGCTGCTGCCGCTGGCCCGGGAGTACCGGGTGCCGCTGGACGAACTGGTGGGCGCCCCGGCCACCGGGGATCCGCGCATCCACGCCCGGCCGTTCACCCGGGGCGGCCAGACCTTCGTCCCGCTCACCCACCACCTCGGCGGGCTGCACGCCTACAAGCAGATCATGCCCCCGGGTTACCGGGCCGGGCCCGAGCTGGAGCCCAAGGTGCACGAGGGCCACGAGTGGGTGTACGTCCTGGCGGGCCGGCTGCGCCTGCTCCTGGGCTCGCGCGATCTCGTCCTGACCGCGGGGGAGGCGGCCGAGTTCGACACCCGGATCCCGCACGCCTTCGGCAACGCCGGGCCGACGCCGGTCGAGTTCCTGAGCCTGTTCGGGCCGCAGGGCGAACGCATCCACGTCCGGGCCCGGCCGGGAACCTCTGGTCGTTAGGTTCGTTGGCTCACAACGGGGGTTCCGCACCGGGCTCCCGACAGGCCGTCCGGAGGGGCCCAGGGATGAGCGTCGAACAGACCACGGAGACCGATCAGGCCGATGAGGCCGGCGGGAAGGGCGCGGCGGGGTCGAAGAAACGGTCCTTCTGGCGGGAGCTGCCGGTCCTGGTGGTCATCGCCCTGCTGCTCTCACTCGGCATCAAGACCTTCTTCGTCCAGGCCTTCTCGATCCCCTCGGGCTCGATGCAGCACACCCTGGAGAAGGGGGACAGGGTGCTGGTCGACAAGTTCACGCCGTGGTTCGGCGCCACCCCGGACCGCGGTGAGGTGGTGGTCTTCCGCGACCCGGGCGGCTGGCTGGAGGGGCCGCCCGAGCAGTCCGGCAACAGCGTCATGCGTGGTGTCCAGACGGTGCTCGGCGTGGTCGGCCTGATGCCGTCGGCGGACGAGAAGGACCTGATCAAGCGGGTGATCGCGGTGGGCGGCGACACCGTCGAGTGCAACAGCGGCAGCCCGGTCAAGGTCAACGGCGTCCCGCTGGACGAGCCGTACATCTACCCGGGCGCCACGCCCTGCGACAACGAGCCGGCCGGCACGGTCAAGGTCCCCAAGGGCCACCTCTGGGTGATGGGCGACCACCGCGACGACTCCCGCGACTCCCGGTACCACACCCGCGAGGCCGGCGGCGGCTTCGTCCCGGTGGACAACGTCATCGGCCGCGCCTTCGTCGTCGCCTGGCCGCTCTCCCACTGGGACACCCTCCCCGTCCCCGACACCTTCGACCAGGCACCGCTGGGCGCACCCGCCCCGCACGACAACCCCCTCGACAGCCCGCCGGCCCCGGAGGCCGCCGCCCTCGCCGCCGCCGTTCCGCTGGCCGTCTGGCAGCGCCGCCGGGCCCGGGCCCGCAGGCGCTGACCGGGCCGGCGGCCCCGGTCCCGGCCGTACCGGCGGGCAACGGGCCGCCCGGGTCCCGGGGTCAGGACGTGGGGATCAGGACGTGAGGAAGTCCAGCAGGTCGGCCTCGAAGGCGGCCCGGTACGCCCCGTGCAGGCCGTGCGACGCGCCGGGGTAGACCTTGAGCACGCTGTCCGGGATCAGCCGGGCGGTCTTCGGGGCGGCGGCCGCGATCGGGACGATCTGGTCGTCGTCCCCGTGCGCGACCAGGGTGGGGATGTCGATGCGCTTGAGGTCCTCGGTGAAGTCGGTCTCGGAGAACTGCCGGACGCAGTCGTACGCCGCCTTCGCGCCGACCTGCATGCTCCAGAGCCAGAACGCCCGGCGGATGCCGTCGGCCCCGGACAGGTCGGCGCCGGGGCGGTTGAAGCCGTAGAAGCTCTCGCTGAGGTCCCAGTAGAACTGCGAGCGGTTGCCGTCCACCCCGGCCCGGATGCCGTCGAGGGCCTCCAGCGGTGTGCCCTCCGGGTTGCCGGGGCCCCGCAGCATCAGCGGCGGGACGGCGCTCAGCAGCAGCGCCTTGGCCACCCGGGAGGTGCCGTGCCGGCCCAGGTAGCGGGCCACCTCGCCGCCGCCCGTCGAGTGGCCGACCAGGACGGCGTCGCGCAGGTCGAGCCGGTCGGTCAGCTGGGCGAGGTCGTCGGCGTAGGTGTCCATGTCGTTGCCGTGCCAGGGCTGGTCGGAGCGCCCGTGGCCGCGCCGGTCGTGGGCGATCGCGCGGTAGCCGCGTTCGGCGACCAGCCGCAGCTGCTCGTCCCAGGCGTCCGCGTTCAGCGGCCAGCCGTGGCTGAAGACGACCGGCCGGCCGCTGCCCCAGTCCTTGTAGAAGATCCGGGTGCCGTCGTCGGTGGTGATGGTGGGCATGGCGCTCCTTCGTGCGATCGGGCCACAGGGGTTGGAGGTGAACAGAGGAGACAGGGGCGGGGGAGGCACTCAGACGCTAGGCGGGGGGTGGGCGCGGCGCGGCGGGAAGGCGGTGACCGGTCGGCGTGTTGCCCGGAATTCGTCCTCCGGACGGGTGGGGGACGGTCGCGGGCCGGATCCGGGCCGGGCCCGGGGCCGCCTTCCGGGGGTTCTCGCCACGCCGTTCTCTACACGGCTGTAGAGTCTGTCGGGTGAGCTGTACGCCAGGCCTCGCGGCTGCCCTGTCGGGGGAGCCGGTGGCGACATCCGGGTCGGGAGGCGGAACCGTGGAGGAGAGTCGGCGCGGGCCTGTGGACGGCGAGGGACCGGGGGGCGTGGACCTGGACGCCGAGCCGGGCGTGGAGCGGGTGTACCAGCCGGTCGAGGTGCACTTCGGTGACGGCACCTGGGCGCTCGGGCGGATCAGCGGGTGGTGGCAGGACGCGGCCGGGCGGCGCTGGTGCCGGCTGCGGGTGGCCCGGAGCGGGCGGCCGGCCCGCTGGGAGCCGTTCGACCCGGCCCGGGTGGTGCTGCTGCCGGCCGGTGGGGTCTGAGACCCACTCCGGTGGACCGGGCGGTTCTTGAACCGTTGCTCAGCGAAGCTTTACCCCAACGGGATTCACAAAATATGACGGTATATGTCATTCTGTGCAGCGCCCCGTGACCCATCGCAGCCGTGTCGGCGTCAGAGGGCCGGGGACCGCCGACATGCCAACTCAGCCACCGGGGACGACGTGAGTTCCGAGATCTACTTCAGCAACAACTACCGTGACCTGTGCGAGCAACACGGTACCGGGGCCGGCTTCCAGTTCGAGTTCTCCTGCTCGCGCTGCTCCGACACCTGGCGTTCGCCGTTCGAGGCGTTCACCACCGGCCAGGTGGCGGGCTGGGTGAGCAAGGGCGTCAGTGCCGCCTGGAACCTCATCGGCGGCAACGCCAACACCATCAGCAACGCCGCCGACGGGCTGGCCGGCGCCAACTGGGGCAGCTCCCGCGATGCCGCCTTCCAGCGGGCCATCGCCAACGCCCAGACCCACTTCAACCGGTGCGCACGGTGCACCAACTACGTCTGCGGCCGCTGCTTCGACCCCGCCCAGGGCCTCTGCCACACCTGCGCCCCGGACACCGCCGCCGAGGCGATGGCGGCCCAGCGGCGCGGCCTCAACGACATGGTCTCCGAGCGGGCCTACACGCAGGGGCAGCAGACCGGCCAGGCCTTCGACGTGCAGACGCCGCGCCAGCTGGTCTGTCCGCAGTGCAGCACCGAGACCCACGGCACGCCGTTCTGCCCGGGCTGCGGCTTCCGCCTGGCCAACCCGAACCAGTGCGGGCAGTGCCAGGCCGCGCTGCCCGAGGGCGCCGCGTTCTGCCCGGGGTGCGGCACCCGCCGCTGACCAGGACCGTCGCGCGCCCCGGGACCACCGTCGCCCCGGGGCGCGCGACGCTCTCCGCCGGCCCTGTGCGGGCCGGCGGCGCCGTCAGCCGTACGAGAGGTTGGCGCAGGGGTCGTCGTCGGCCGAGCGGGCCGCGTCGCGGACGCTGGTGGGCAGCGGTCCCGGGGCCGGCGGCAGCGGGCCGGAGGGCGCGGCGGTGGCGGTGGCGGCGTAGTCGTGGCCCAGCACCACGCTGACGCCCGCCTTGGCGCCCGGCTGGACCCCGGCGCCGGGGAAGAGCTTCGCCACGGCCTCCGCCGAGGTCCGCTCGCCGGGCCCGTAGTCGACCACGGTGGTGGCGCGTTGACGGTTCGGCGCGTTGCCGACGGCCGTCACGGTGAACCCGGCCGCCTTCAGGGACTCCGCAGCCCGGCCGCCGAGGCCGGTGGCCGAAGTGCCGTTCAGCACGGTCACCTTGACGTCTGTGCCGGCCGCCGGGGGCTCGGGAGCGGGGGAGGCCGTGGGGGAGGGCGAGGGGTCCTCGGACGCCGCCGCGCTCGGCGCGCTCGCGTCCTGGCCGTCCAGCGTGCGGTCGGCCCGGAGCGCCGCCCAGAGCTGGTCGACGTCCGGGTGGACCAGCGCGACCCGGGGGCCCTCGTAACGCCAGGGCGCGGTGACGAACTTGACGTCGTGCAGATCGATGTCCTTCAGCGACATGGCGAAGGAGAGCAGCTTGGCGGCGGAGCCGAGGTCCTGGTCGACGGTCAGCGACCGGGTGGCGGCGTCGGCGACCGGCAGCAGGGTGGTCGGGTCCATGCCCTTGGCCTTGATCTCCTTGATCAGCGCGGAGAGGAAGGCCTGTTGGCGCTTGGTGCGGCCGATGTCCGAGCCGTCGCCGATGCCGTGCCGCAGCCGGACGTAGTCCAGCGCGGACTGGCCCTGAACCCTCTGCAGGCCCTTGGGGTAGAGCAGTTTGCCCTTCCGGCCGAGGTTGGGGTTGAGGTCGCCCTCGCGGATCTCGTTCGGCAGGCAGACCTCCACCCCGCCGACGGCCTTGGTCATCGCGGCGAAGCCCTCGAAGTTGACCACGATGGTGTGGTCGACCCGCATGTTGGTCAGCTTCTCCACGGCGTTCTGGGCACAGGCCGGGTTGCCCTGTTCGGTGTCGCCCACCGCGAAGGCGCTGTTGAACATGACATTGTTCTGCTCTTTGGTCCACTTCCCGTTCGGCAGCTTGCAGGGCGGGATGGTGACCAGCGAGTCGCGCGGGATGGAGATGCCCGCCGCGTGCTTGTGGTCGGCGTAGACGTGCAGCAGGATCGCCGTGTCCGAACGGGCCCCGCCCTCCTGGCCGCCCCCCAGGTCGCTGTTGTTGCCGCCGCGGCTGTCCGAACCGATCAGCAGGATGTTGACCGGCACATGGCCCTGCGCGTCGGGCTTGGCCGCCTCCGGGCGGTCCTTGCTGACGGCGTCTCCGTCGAAGGTGGCTATGTTCCCGTTCAGCCGGTAGTAGACGGCGCCGCCGGCCAGTACCAGCAGGGCGGTGCAGCCGGCGGTCACCCAGAGCACCTTCTGCTTGCGGCTGCGCCGGGGACGGGCGCGTCGGCCGCCCGACCGGCTCCTCGACGCCCCGGCTCCGCCGGGACCCCTGCGACCTGACATGTCGTCACCCTCCACAGTTGCCACGAGATCCCCGTCGGTGTGCTGGGCGCCCGCGCGCGGACCCCGGGTACCGTGGGCGGGTCCGCCGCCGGTAAACTTTTACACCGCTGTAGAACTTCAGTGGAGCATACTAGGCGCCGATGAGGAAACCCGCAGGTCAGCCCAGGGGGGTCTGGACGGCCGGGCCCATCGGTGCCGCACCCGGACCGGAACCAAGGAGCACGATGACTCACCGGATCGCACGTTCGATAGCCGGCGCCCTGGTGGCCCTGCTGGCCACCGCAGGCCTGACCGCGGCGGCGTCGAGCGCGACGGCGGTGGCCGCACCCCGACCCGCGGCCGTGGCGGCCGGCGCCGTCCAGCCGCAGGGCGTCCAGGGCGTCCAGGGCATGGAGGGGGCCGAGGGCGGACAGACCGTCCAGGTCCCCCGGGCCGCCGAGGACCGCGCGGCGGCTCCGGCGAGCCGGCTGGCGGCGGAGAAGGAGAAGAAGAAGGGCTTCTTCGCCAAGCTCGGCAAGTTCCTGCTGATCGTGGTGATCCTGATCATTCTCTTCTTCGTGCTGCTGATCGTCGGGATCGTCTACGCCGCCAAGCGGGTCTTCGGGCGCCGCCGCTGAGACCCGCCGGGCCCCTCGGCACGCGCCGTCGGGCCCGGCGGCCGTCCAGGGCCGATCGACCGGGACTGGCTCTGGGAGGGTCTGGCGCTACGCCATCGAACCCGGCGCCGCGGCCGACCCGTTCGCCGCCTGGCTGACGCTGCGCGGCCTGCAGACGCCGGCCCTGCGGGTGCGCAGGCGCTGCGACACCGCGCTCGACCCGGCCGTCCGGCCGCGCACCCGGCCGTCACCGCCGTCCACTACCCGGGCCTGCCCGCCCACCCGGACCACGAGCGCGCCCGCCGACTGCTCCCGGACGGCCACGGCGGCGTGCTCGCGTTCGACCTCGCGGGCGGACGGGAGGCGGCCCGGACCTTCACCGAGTCCGTCCGGCCGGCCTCCCCCGCGCCCTCGCCCGGCGGGGCGCACACCCTGGTGCTGCATCCGGCCGGCACCTCGCACCGGCAGCTGGACGACACGGAGCCGGCCGCCGCCGGCATCGGCGCCGGGACGGTCCGCCTCTCGGTGGGCACCGAGCACCCGGAGGACCTCTGGGCGGACCTGGAGCAGGCGCTCGCCGAGCTCTGGGCGGACGGCGGGCGAGCGGACGGCCCGGACCGGCGCGGCGCCGGGCGGACCGACGAGCGCCGGGCGGGCGGGCCCGCGCCTTCGTCGCGGCCAAGCCGGCGGACCTCGACAGTTCCGCGGTGCGGTCCCTCACCGGAGGCCGGGTGGGCTGACCGGTCCCGGGGCCGGATCCGGGCCGATGGGCGGGTTGACAACCGGTCATACTGGGCGGCGGTGCCTGAGCCCAGGCCCGCCACCGCCCCGGTACCGCGCCGGTCCGCGGGGTACGCCGAGACCGGAGGACCTGATGAGCCGCCACCTGCCGACCCACCTCCCGGCGGCCGGAGCGCCGGTGCAGCCGTGGAACCGGCAGCGGCTGCGCAGCAACAACGAGTGGCTGCTGCTCGAACTGCTGCGCACCGGCGGCTCGTCCTCGCGGGCCCAGCTCGCCCGCGACACCGGGCTCTCCAAGCCCACCGTCTCCGCCGCGCTGGCCGCGCTGGAACAGGCCGGACTGGCCCGCGAGGCCGGGCGGTTCGTCCCCGAGCGCGGCCGCACGGCGGTGCTGTACGAGGCCGACCCGACGGCCGGCCATGTGCTCGGCGTGGACATCGGCCGGGCCCGGCTGCGGGTGGCGGTGGCCGACCTGGCCGGGCGGATCGTCGCCCGGCGGGACGTGCCCAACCGGGGGCGGACGGCCGACGCGGTGGCCGACGCGGTGGTGGCGGCGGCCCGGGAGACCATCGCGGAGGCGGGGCTGACGGCCGGCGGCATCGTCCACTCGGTGATCGGCAGCCCGGGCGTCTGGGACGAGCGGCGCCGCGGCGTCCGCTACGCCACCAACCTGCCGGGCTGGGGCAGACCGGGCCTGTTCGACCGGATCGCGGACGGGCTGGAGACCGCGATCACCGTCGCCAACGACGCCAACCTCGCCGCGCTGGGCGAGTTCGCCCTCGGCGCCGGGCAGGGCAGCCGGGTGTTCGCCTATCTGCTGGTCGGCACCGGCCTCGGCGTCGGCGTGGTGAAGGACGGCGAACTGCTCGCCGGCGCGCACGGAGCCGCGGGCGAGGTGGGGCTGCTGCCGCTGCCCGGCCGGCCCGCCGGGGAGCCGGCCGGGACGATCGAGCAGGTGGCCGGGGCGGACGCGGTGGTGCGCACCGCGCTCGGCCTCGGCATGCCGGGCCCGCTGACGGCCAAGCAGGTCTTCGACGCGGCCCGGTCCGGCGACCCGCTCGCGGCCGGGGCCGTCCAGCAGGAGGCGGAGCAACTCGCCTACGCCGTCGCGGTGCTGACGGCGGTGCTGGACCCGGATCTGGTGGTGCTCGGCGGTGGCGTCGGCGGCAGCGCGGATCTGCTGCTGGAGCCGCTGGAGCGGGCGCTGCACCGGCTCTCCCCGCTGCGGACCAGGCTCGCCCCGAGCCTGCTGGGGGAGGAGGCGGTCCTGCTCGGCGCCGTCTCGACGGCGCTGGAGATCGCCCGGCCGGAGGTGTTCGGCCGCCGTTCGGGCGCGACGGCCCAAGGCCTGTCCGGCAGTTGATCCCGTGGCCGGCCCCGCCGAGGACGTCCGGACCTGGAGCCACCCGGCCACGCCCGACCCAGCCTGCTCGGCCGCCGTGGACCGGACGATCGGCCGGCTCTCCGTCACCGACGGTCCCTGCACCGGTGTGAGCTTCAGTACCGCGGACACCGGCAAGGTCTGGTCCGAGGGCACCGCCCACCCGCTCGCCGCGAGTGGCGGGAACCCGTTCCGGCTGTAGCCGGCCGGGCCGCGCTCAGAGGACGGCTTCGGCGATCCCGGCCACCAGGCCGACCGCGATGCCCAGCAGCGGTACGCCCAGCAGTCCCGCGAAGCCGGCCGCGACGTAGCCGCTGCCGTCCTGGAGGTTCCCGTGCCGGGCACAGGAGAGGAACCACGCGGCCGGTACGGTGCCGAGCACCATGATCAGTCCAGCGACGACGCCGTACCGCAGGGCCGGCGTCGACGACGGCTCGTAGGCGACGCCGTGGGACAGCCGGACTGTCAGGCGGGTGCCCGCCCGGTGGTCGCGGGGTACGCCGCGTACCACGACCGGACGGGCCCCGGCCGCCGTCCCGCCGGCCGGGGTGTACTGGCCCCGGCAGTCGCGGCCGGCGCTGTTGCCCTCGTCGTCGGACACGTCGTAGCACTTCTCCACCAGCACGACGCCGCTCGGCGGACCGAGGCCCGCGGCCGCGCCCACCCGTTCGGCAGCCAGTACCCAGGCCAGCCACCCCGCCCCAGCCAGAAGGCCGATCGCCGCCAGTACCGCCGCCGCTCGCGCCGACGGACGCCACATGCGGACCTCCCCTCCCCTGCGGGCCCCGCACCCGGAACTGCCATCATGCTGGGTGCGTCGCTGTCGTTCCACCCTCGTGCCGGGGTCGGGACCGGGGCGGGGGTGGTTCAGGGGCGCGGCCAGGGGTGTCCGCCCAGGCGTTCGATGCCGGTGTTGAAGCGCCTCAGGTAGCCGGCGAAGGCGGCGATGTCGTCGTCCGTCCAGTCGGCCATCACCCGCTCCAGGCTGTCGATGGTGCCGGCGCGCTCCTGGTCGAGCAGCCGCACGCCCCGGCCGGTGATGCGGAACTTCCTGGCCATCCCGCCCTCGGGGTCGGGGATGCGCTCCACGAGCCCGGCCCGCATCGCGGCGGTGGTCTGTCGGTTGAGGGTGGAGGCGTCGAGGTCGAAGGCGTCGCTCAGCTCTCCGATCGACATCGGCCCCTGGACGCGGATGCGACTGAGCAGGATGTAGGCGCTGCGTTCGAGCAGGCTGTCCTTGCGGCGGGCGCCGGCGCTGCCCTGGAGGCCGTGACGGCTCAGGAGCATCTGCTCGTACTCGACCTCGTGCGTGGGTCTGACCATGTTCCTGCCACCTTCTGGCCGACGGCCGCCTCGGTCCGTGGCCGGCCGGCTCCGTCCGCGTCCCTCCGGACAGCATTATGCATCCACCATAGAATGTGCATGATGCACTAGACATGTATGATGCACTTCTTGTCCGACAGACTGTTCCGGAGCTTCCCCATGGACACCTCTCAACGATCCGCGCACCCGAGCGGCGTCGTCGCCACCCTGGCCTTCGCCGGCACGGTGGCCGCGGTCATGCAGACGCTGGTCACCCCGCTCATCGCGGAACTGCCGCAGATTCTGCACACCACGCCCTCGAACGCGGCCTGGGTGATCACCGTCACCCTGCTCGTCTCGGCCGTCTGCGTGCCGGTCTCCGGACGCCTCGGCGACATGGTGGGCAAGCGCCGGATGCTGCTCGTCTGCTCGGTGCCCCTGGTCGCCGGCTCGGTGGTGTGCGCGCTGGCCTCCTCCGTCGTGCCCATGATCGTCGGGCGTGGGCTGCAGGGGATGGGCATGGGCATGGTGCCACTGGGCATCGCCCTGCTGCGTGACGTCGTCCCGGCGGAGAAGCTCAGCTCCTCGATCGCCCTGGTCAGCGCATCCATGGGGATCGGCGGTGGTCTCGGCCTGCCGATCGCCGCGGCGGTCGCCCAGTACGCGGACTGGCGGGTGCTGTTCTGGGGTGCGGCCGTCCTGGCCCTGGTGGTCTCCGCCCTGATCTGGTTCCTGGTGCCGGACGTGCCGGCCACCGCCAGGGGTCAGCGATTCGACCTGCCCGGCGCGCTCGGCCTGGGCGTCGGCCTGGTCTGCCTGCTGCTCGCCGTCTCCAAGGGCGCCGACTGGGGCTGGGCCTCCGGCACGACGATCGGCCTGTTCACCGCCGCCGTCGTCGTGCTGGCGGGCTGGGGCTTCTGGGAGGTGCGCACCAAGGACCCGCTGGTCGACCTGCGCACCACTGCCCGCCCCCGGGTGCTGTTCACCAACCTCGCCTCCGTCTTCGTCGGCTTCGGCATGTACGCCAGCATGCTGATCGTCCCCCAGCTGCTCCAGTTCCCGAAGGCCACCGGCTACGGGCTGGGCCAGTCGATGCTCGCCGCCGGCCTGTGGATGGCCCCGGGCGGCATCATGATGATGATCGTCTCCCCCCTGGGCGGGAAGCTCACCAACGCCCGCGGCCCGAAGTTCACGCTCATCAGCGGCGTCCTGGTGATCGCCGCCGGCTACGGCCTGTCGCTGGCGCTGATGGGTTCGGCCTGGGGGCTCATGCTGGTGACCATGGTCACCAGCAGCGGTGTGGGCCTCGCCTACGGGGCGATGCCCGCCCTGATCATGAGCTCGATCCCGCCCGCGGAGACCGCCGCCGCCAACGGCTTCAACACGCTCATGCGCTCGCTCGGCACCTCCATCGGCGCGGCCGTGATCGGCACGGTCCTCTCCCAGATGACCACCACGATGGGCGGCCACGCCTTCGCCTCCGAGAGCGGCTTCCGAACCGGCCTGCTCATCGGCCTCGGGGTCGCGCTGATCGCCGCGGCGATCGCGGCGGTCATCCCGGCGGTGCGCGGCGCGGCCGGGAGCGAGCGGGACGCCCCGTCCCCCGAGCGCGAGGCGGTCGCGGCCGAGGGCTGACCGGACCGGCCCACGCGGGGAGAGCCGAGTGAACCGGCCCCGCGCGGGCGAGCGGCCGGTCCGGGGCGCCGCCGCCCGGGCCCGGCCGCCGCGGCTCAGAACACCGACCACCCGGTGGCCGTGGTGAACGCGTCCAGCGCGGCCACCGCCCCGACGGAGTTCCCGGCCGGATCCAGCGCGGGGCCCCAGGCGCAGAGGGCGCCCCGGCCCGGCACCACCGCGAGGATGCCGCCGCCCACGCCGCTCTTGCCGGGCAGCCCGACCCGGTACGCGAACTGGCCGGCCGCGTCGTAGGTGCCGCAGGTGAGCAGCACGGCGTTGATGCGCTTGGCCTCGCTGCGGCTGAGCAGCCGGGAGCCGTCGGCGCGCAGGCCGTGCCGGGCGAGGAAGAGCCCGGCCAGGGCCAGGTCCCGGCAGCTCGCGGTGAGGGCGCAGTGGTCGTAGTAGTGCTGGAGAACCGTGTCGACGGGGTTCTCCAGGTTGCCGTAACTGGCGATGAAGTGGGCGAGCGCGGCGTTGCGGTGGCCGTGCGCGGCCTCCGAGGCCGCGACCACCGAGTCGCTGTCGAGCAGTGGGTTGCCGGACTCGGCGCGCAGGAAGTCCCGGACGGCCGCGCGGGCGTCGCCGGTCAGGCTGTGCAGGCGGTCGGTGACCACGATGGCGCCCGCGTTGATGAACGGATTGCGCGGGATGCCGTGCTCGGTCTCCAGCTGGATCAGCGAGTTGAAGGGGCTGCCGGAGGGCTCGCGGCCGACCCGTTGCCAGAGGCCGTCGCCGCCGGCGGCCAGGGAGAGGCAGAGGGTGAAGAGCTTGGAGATGCTCTGGACGGAGAACGGCTGCTCCCAGTCCCCGACGCCGTACACGGCGCCGTCGACGGTGGCCAGCGCCAGTCCGAAGGCGTTCGGGTCGGCGGCGGCGAGCGCCGGAATGTAGTCGGCGACCCGTCCGGCGGTGAGTACCGGGCGGGCCGCTTCCATGGCCTGGGTCAGCTGGTCCTGGAGATCCACCGGGCCATTGTGCACATGCGTGCACCTTCGTGCGGACCGCCGTGACGGTGCCGTCCTGCGGAGGCGGGCACGGTCACGGCGCCGGTGTTCGCCTCCCCGGGGCAGGGCCGCGCCGTGGACGGGGAGTTCACTGCCGGTCGGTGCCGCTGGGGTCGTGCAGGCGGCGGACGACGATGTCCCGGCCCGCGGGTGCGCCCGCGGTCACCGCCTCGGCGTGGTCGCGGGCCGCCTGCCTCAGCGCGTCGGCCGCGGCCCGCGCGGCCGGGGCGCCGGGGGCGTGCCCGGTGCGGTGGAGCACCCGGGTGATCAGGCTGCCGGTGACGGGCAGGCCGGTCACCTTCGCCCGGTCCAGCAGAGCCGCGTGGTAGGCGGGCATGATCAGGGCACCGGCCTGCCCGGCCAGCAGGGCGGCGAGGGCGGTCGGGTGCTCGGCGACGTGCTCCACCGACGGCACCACGCCGTGCGCGGCCGCGAACCGGGCGAAGGCCCGGGCGCGGGCGGACTGTTCGGGGGCGCCGATCCACGGACGGCCGGAGAGTTCGGCGGGGTGGCCCGGCAGGTCCCAGCCGTCCGGGACGACCACCCGGTACTCGTCCTCGCTCAGCACCCACGCCCGTACGGCGGGCGGCAGTGGCACGGCGGTGTCCCGGTCGTCGGTGATGACCAGGACGTCCAGCCCGCCCAGGCGCAGGCGTTGCAGGCCGTCCGGCAGACCGGTCTCCACGAATCTCGGCCGCACCTGCGGATGCCACTGGGCGAGCAGCCGCTGCGCCCGGGCCGCGAGCCGCTCGATCACCCAGGAACTCGCGCCGATCGCCACCGGGCCCTGCGTGAGGCTCCCGTCGGCGGAGCTCAACTGCTCGACGGCGGAAGCGAGTTCCCGGCTGATCCGGTCGCCGGTGGCGGCCAGCAGCCGGCCGGTCGCGGTGAGTTCCAGCCGGCCGCCGGACCGGTCGACCAGCGGCAGGCCCACCTCCCGCTCCAGGCTGGCCAGTTGCTGCGACACCGCCGACCGCGTGTGGCCGAGCGCCCGCGCCGCCGGGGCCAGACCGCCGTGGCGGGCGATGGCGTCCAGGACCAGCAGCCGCCGGGGGTCGAGGTCCATGGGGCGGGCTCCTCCTCGGTTCCTCCGGGTCGTTCGGCGGCCCATCCTGCCACGCGCCGGGCCGCAGGGTGCCAGTCCTGCTGTCGCCCGGGTTCAGCACCGCTGTCGGGCGGGGCCGTCAGGTGGCCGACGGGATGTCACACTGGCCGCCACTCACCGGACTTCGGCGGCGCGCCCCGGCAGACGTGTGCCCGCGGCCGGGCACGTCCCGTTCACGCCCATCAGGAGGCAGCGCATGGTCCGTTCGATTTCGACAGCGGGGCGGCCCGGCCCGGCGCCGGCCGGACGGCGCCCGCCCAGGTCCGGCCGCGTGCCGGCGGCGGCGTGCGCGCTGGCGGCGCTCTTCCTGGTCGCGGCCTGCGGTTCGTCCGGCAGCTTCCCCGGTGAGGCGTCGGGCGGGCCGGCCGCGCAGAACGGCGGCGCCTCGCAGAGCGGCGGCGCAGCCGCACCGGATGCGCCGGCCACGCGGAACGGCGCCGGTGCACAGAACGGCGCCGCCCCGCCGGCCGGGGGCGGCGGGGCGGCGTACGTGCTGAGCGCTCCGCCGGTCGCGGCCGGCTACCGGCAGGGTCAGCCCCCGGCCGACCTGATCCAGAAGGTCGACTCCGATGCCCAGCTGTACGCCAAGCGCCTGGGCGTGACCGGCACACCGGTCCACGGCTACTACGACGACCGGGCCCAGGGCGCGTGGATCTTCTACTCGGGCGTCACCGGCAGCGGCTTCGACCCCGACCGTCTGCACGAAGCGCTCAACCAGCCCCCGGCCACCAGGAACGACGGCGCCGGGGACCGGATCAGCACCAACGCCGTGGACACCGACCCCGGCCCGCACGGCGGGCGGGCGATCTGCAACACCGTGCTGGTCCAGAACGCCATGCTCACCACGGCCGTCACCACCTGCTCCTGGTTCACCGCCACCACGGCCGCGGGGGTCAGCCTCATCATCAAGGGCGACGGCACCAGCACCAAGGTCGGCTTCACCGCCGCCGACGTCGCCCCGGTCATGCGGGCCATCCGCGCGGACGTCGAGCACCCGCGCTGAACCGCCGGCCGGTCTTCCGGTGCCCGAGCGTTGACGGGTCGTCAATGGCGGGGAGCCGGATCCGCCGCGTCAAGGTGTCCGGCGGTGAAGGGGGTTGAGAGTGTCGACCATTGGGAAACTTTCCTAACGAAAGTCGTCGACCGGCCGTCCCGTCACCTCGGTCCTGCAGGCGCCCGCTCCGGTCGCCCGCCGGCCGGTGCGGGCCGTTTCGCCTCTCTCCTGACCGGCCGTCACCGTGCGGTGGACCGACGAAAGCGAGTTGGCATGTACAAGACCTTCAGGGCCGGGACGGCCGCCCGGCTCGCCGCCCCGCTGCTGGCCGCCGCGCTCGGCCCGGCCGCCCTGCTGCTGGCCCCCGCGCCCCAGGCCCTGGCCGCCCCGGCAGCCGCCCCGCCCGAGCCGGCCGCCGCGCCCGGGAGGGCGGTGGCCCCCGGGATGGCGGCCGCGCCGTACGAGTACCTGGGCTGGGGCAACCCGCAGAAGCCGACCGACGTGATGAACGCGACCGGGGTGAAGTGGTTCACCCTCGCGTTCATCCTCTCCGACGGCGGCTGCAACCCGAAGTGGGACGGCAGCCGGCCGCTGACCGGCGGCTCCGACGAGGCCGCGATCAGGTCGATCCGGGCGGCCGGCGGCGACGTGGTCGTCTCGGTCGGCGGCTGGAGCGGCAACAAGCTGGGCGAGAAGTGCGGCAGCGCGAGCGCGCTGGCCGGCGCCTACCAGAAGGTGATCGACGCCTACGGGCTCAAGGCGCTGGACATCGACATCGAGGACACCGAGTTCTCCAGCGCGACGGTCCGTCAGCGGGTGGTCGACGCGCTGAAGACCGTCAAGGCGAGGAACCCCGGCATCGTCACCTACGTCACCATGGGCACCACCCCCAGCGGCCCGGACGCCGCCGGCAAGGACCTGATCAGGCGCGGCGCCGCGGCCGGCCTGGCCAACGACGGCTGGGTGATCATGCCCTTCGACTTCGGCGGCCACAGCGGCACCATGGGCCAGGCCACCGTCAGCGCGCTGGACGGGCTGAAGGCGGCGGTCAAGAGCGCCTACGGCTACAGCGACGACGCGGCCTACCGGCACACCGGGGTCTCGTCGACGAACGGGAAGACCGACGAGGCCGGTGAGACCGTCACCACCGCCGACTTCCGGACCATCCTCGGCTACGCCCGGCAGCACCACCTCGCCCGGTTCGCCTTCTGGGCGGTCAACCGCGACCGCGCCTGCGGCTCCGGCACGGACGCCGACGCCTGTAGCGGCGTCGCGCAGTCCCCGTACGAGTTCACCAGGATCGTCGTCCAGTACCAGGGCTGAGGAGCACTCCGATGACACAGCCGAACCCCCGCCCCCGCCTCCGCCCCCGCCCCCGCCTCCGGGCCGCCGCGGCGCTGCTCGCGGGCGCAGGCCTGGCGGCGGGCCTGCTCGCGGCCCCGGCGGCCCCGGCGGCCCCGGCGGCCCCGGCGGCCCCGGCGGCCCCGGCGGCCTCGGCCGCCCCGGGCCCGGGAGCCGCCGCCGCGCCCGCCGTGCCCTTCGGCAGCCACCGCTACCCGTACGCGGCGGGCATCCTCAAGCCCTCCGGCGCGCAGGCGGACCTCGACCAGAAGGTGATCGCCGCCTACAACGCCTGGAAGGCCGCGTTCGTCAAGCAGAACTGCGGCAACGGCTGGTACCAGGTGCTCTCGCCGGACGCCGACCACCCCTACGTGGCGGAGGGACAGGGCTACGGCATGGTCGTCACCGCCACCATGGCCGGGGCCGACCCCAACGCCAGGACCGTCTTCGACGGCATGGTGAAGTACATGCTGGCGCACAAGTCGGTCAACAACCCCGACCTGCTGGCCGCCGAGCAGGACTCCTCCTGCCGGTCCGTCGACGGCTCCGACTCCGCCACCGACGGCGACCTCGACGTCGCGTACGGGCTGCTGCTCGCCGACCGGCAGTGGGGCAGCTCGGGCAGCTACGACTACAAGGCCCTGGCGGTCCGGCACATCAACGCGATCATGGCGAGCGAGATCAACCCGAGCACCCACCTGACACTGCTCGGCGACTGGTCGAGCAGGGGCGACTCCACCTACTACGTCACCCGCTCCTCGGACTGGATGATCGACCACTTCCGGGCGTTCCGGACCGCCACCGGCGACGCCGCCTGGGACACCGTCCGCACCGCCCACCAGCGGCTGATCACCGCCCAGCAGAGCGGCTACGCCCCGAACACCGGTCTGCTCGCCGACTTCGTGGTCAACACCAACGGCACCGCCAAACCGGCGCCCGGGAAGGTCCTGGAGAGCGCCAACGACGGCGACTACAGCTGGAACGCCTGCCGCGACCCGTGGCGGATCGGCGCGGACGCCGTCACCAGCGGCGACGCCGCCTCGCTCGCCTCGGCGCGCAGGCTCAACACCTGGGTCAAGGCCAAGACGGGCGGCAGTCCCGCGAACATCGTCAGCGGCTACCACCTCAACGGCTCGGCCTTCGACAGCGGCCACGACATGGCGTTCACCGCGCCGTTCGTGGTGACCGCGATGACCGACCCGGGCTCGCAGGCGTGGCTCGACGCGCTCTGGACCAAGCTGGCCGCTACCGCGGTGGACAGCTCGCTCTACTACGGCAGCAGCGTCCAGCTCCAGTCGATGATCGTGGCCTCCGGCAACTACTGGGTGCCGTAACGGCATTGGCGCGGGCCTGCCCTCCCGGGGGGCGGGCCCGCGCGGCCGGTCGTTCCGGCGCCCGCCGGGCGGCCCCACCGGTCTGCCCGGCGGTGCTCAGCCCTCGCGGCCGCGCACGTACCGGACGGTCGCCACCGTGCCCGCCGCGGTGGCGGCCAGGCCCGTCGCGCAGAACAGCAGGCCGGGGAAGAGGGCGTCCGCCCAGCCGAGTTGGGCGGGGAAGAGGGCATGGCCCGGCCGCCGGGGGTCGTGCAGCAGGGTCACGGCGTCGCCCGCGGACAGCCGGTCCGGCGCCGAGTGCGGTGAGTCCACCACGGCGGGCTGTCGCCGGCCGTCCGGTTCCACGGTGACCAGTACCTCGGTGGCGTCGGTCCGTTGTTCCGGCCGGCCGTACCGCACCTCGTCGACCACGGCGGAGACCCGCGAGGTGCCGCTGAAGTGCTGCCACACCGTCCAGTGGCCGGCCGAGAAGACGATGCCGACCAGGAGGAACGCCGGGCCGATGAGCAGCCCGAGGAGCTTCGGCCACCCGCCCCTGGGCGCCCGGGGCGGCGGAGCCTCGGTCCACTCCTCCGTGCTCATGCTGTCGCGTGGGGGTCTGCTGTCCGGCATGATGCGGGGACTCCTTCCGCCCGGCGGGCCGATCATGTCAGAGCTGTCGGCCGGGTGACGGCGTCGGTGGGGGAGCGGGGCCGGGCCGGTGCGCTGACGTTCCGTGGGCCGTAGATCTCGATCTGCCAACAGGTGCGGGAACTGTGCGCGAGCCGTGTCGCAGTTCTGGTTGAATCGTGAACCTCACCCCAGCGGAACGGAGCGTTCTTCCCCCATGTCTTCACGGATACGCGCCGGCCATCGCGGCCTGGCCGCCGTCGCCGGACTCGTCTTCACCGTCGGTCTCGCCCTGACCGGCTGCGACCCGGCGGCGGGTGACGGTGCCACGGCCGCCTCCTCCTCGCCCGCCGCCGTGGCCGCGGCCGAGCCGACCACCCCCGGGCCGACCACCCCCGCGCCGGTGGCGACCGCGGCCGCGCCCGTGCCGGCTCCGCCCGTGGTGACGACGCCCGCGGCCGTGCCCACCACGGAGGCGCCGCAGCCGACCCAGCCGCCGGCGCCGGTACCCGCACCGACCACGGCCAAGCCGCAGGCGCCCGCCACCAAGGCGCCGCAGCCCAAGATCACCACCGCCCAGCCGCCGACCGACCCCGAGCCCGAAGCGGCCAAGGGGGCGACGGGTTCCTGCGAGATCCGGTCCAACGCGGGCAACTGCTACCAGGCGGGCCAGTTCTGCCGGAACGCGGACCTGGACAAGAGCACCCACGACGCCAACGGCCGGATGATCACCTGCCGGATGGTCAGCGGCAAACCGCACTGGCAGGCCTGACCGGGTGGGGCGGGGTGACTGGCGGCCGTCCACCGCCCGCCGCCCCGCCCCGTCCCGCCGGGGCCGAGCTCCGGGAGCGTCCGGTCAGCCGCCGATGATGGCCGGGCCGAGCAGTACGCCCGCCGAGACGCGGATCCCGCCGGGCGCGAGCGAGCCCTCGCCGCCGCCCTGGCTGTGGCCGACGTAGCCGGTGCCCGGCTGTTCGGAGTCCACGTCCCTGATGCGCACGACCGGGCCGAGCCGGACGCCGGCGGCCCGCGCGTACAGCTCCGCCTTCTCCAGGGCGTCCGCGACGGCCGCCTCCCGGGCCCGCGCCCGCAGCTCCCGCTTGGCGCGGACGTCGAACTCCACCCCTTCCACGTGGTTCGCCCCGGCCTCCACGACGTCCACCAACAGCCGCTCCAGGGCGTCGAGTTCGCGCAGCTCGATGACGAAGGAGGCGGTGCACTCGTAGCCGAGGAACTGCCGCTCGCCGCCGCCGTAGCTCCACGAGGACTGCAGGTCCAGCCGGGAGGTCGAGACGTCGCCGTCCGGCACGCCGTGGCCGCGCACCACCTCGCGGACCCGGCTGACGGCGGCTCCGGTCACCTCGAAGGCCGCGGCCGGCGTCGGCCTCACCCACTGGCTCCCCTCCACCGCCGCCCTCGCCCTCTGGCTCGGCGAGCGCGGCGGCTGCGCCTGGGGCCGGTGCGCCGCCCCCGGCTGCGCCCGCTACTTCATCGACACCGGCCGCCGCGCCCCCCAGCGCTACTGCACCCCCCGCTGCGCCACCCGGGTCCGGGTCGCCGCCCACCGCGCCCAGCGCTCCGACGGCGCCCGGCCCGGGTCCGTGGTGTGAGCGGTTGTGGAGGGGCTGCTCGAACAGCCCGGGGGAGGTCTCGACGGCCACGGCGGGGAAGGCCTCCCGGACCGAGCCGTCGGGGCCCGGCGTGCCGCGCGGCCCCGGCCCCGGGACCGCGCGGCGAGCGTCAATCCGCTGGTGGGCGCCGCCGGACCCCCCGTAGACTCCGGTGCTCGTGACCGAGACCAGCACCACCCCGACCACCCGCCCGGGCGCCGGCGGCACCGCCGCGGCCGGTGACGCCGAGCTGATCGCCGCCGCCGTGGCCGCCGCCGGGCAGGGCATGATCGACCGCGAGACGGTGGCCGAGGTGGTGACGCTCTGCGCCGTCGCGGGCGAGCACCTGCTGGTCGTCGGCGCGCCCGGCACCGCCAAGTCCGAGGCGGTGCGCCGGGTCGCCGGGCAGCTCGGCGGACGCTACTTCGAGTACCTGCTGGGCCGGTTCACCGAACCCAACGAGCTGTTCGGCCCGGTCGACCTGCGCCGGCTGCGCGAAGGACGGGTCGAGTTCGAGACCGCCGGCATGCTGCCCGAGGCCGAGATCGCCTTCCTCGACGAGGTGTTCCTCGGCTCCACGGCCGTCCTCAACACCCTGCTCGGCCTGCTCAACGAACGGGTCTTCCGGCGCGGCGGAACCGTCCTCGCCAGCCCGCTGCGGGTCTGCGTCGGCGCCGCCAACCACCTGCCGGAGGATCCGGCCCTGGCCGCCTTCGCCGACCGCTTCCTCGCCCGGGTCTTCGTCGAACCGGTGGCCGACGCCCGGCTGGAGGAACTGCTCGAAGCCGGCCGCCGGCCCGCGACCGCCCCGGCCCGCCCCGCCGACCTGCTCGGCGCCGTCGACCGGCTGGCCGCCGCCGCCCGCGACTGCGACCTGGACGAGGTCACCCCGCTGCTCGGCACCGCCCTGCGCCGGCTGCGCGCCGCCGGCGTCCCGGTCAGCGACCGGCGGGCCGTCCGCTCGCAGAAGCTGGTCGCGGCGGCCGCCGTCCTCGACGGCCGCACCGCCGGCACCGCCCGCGACCTCTGGGTGCTGCCGCTCATCGCCCCCACCGCCGACACCCAGGCACTGGCCCGCGACACCCTGGCCGACCTGGTCGAGAAGTCCGCCAACCGCAGCCTGGCGCACGCCGCCGAGGAGCTGTCCCGCAGCTCGGCCGCCCGCGCCGACCGGCTCGCCCGGCAGAGTACGGCCCTGCTCGCCGAACACCGCACCCTGCCGGACGGCCGCGACTCGCGGCTGCGGCTGGAGGCCGCGCTGCGGGAGATCGACGCCGGGTTCGACCCGGCCGACCTGCCCGCCGGGCTGGCCGGCATACGCGCCGAGCTCGTCGCGGTGGTCGCACCCTCGTGACCACCGCCCCGCCGCTGTTCCCGCTCCGCTGGGAGCGGTGCGAACCGCCGCTGCCCGCCGCCGCCGTGCTCGCCCTCGGCCCCGACGTGCCAGCCCTGGCCGCCGCCACCCGGGAGCGGCTCACCGGCGGCGCCCGGCTCGGTGCCGTCGCCGACGACGGCGCGCTGCTCGTCCTCGGCGCCGAGGACGACCTGCCGTGGGCCGACGGCGCCCGCTACCTCGGCCGCGACGCCGGACTGCTCGTCCCCACCACCGCCCGCCCCCGGCCCGCCGCCGCCCTCTGGCGCACCGCGCTCGGCGCCCGGGACGGCCAGCTCTGCGTCCTGCTGCCCGGCCACGCCCTGGTCGCCGATCCGCCGCCGCCCACCACCGACCCGGCCGCCCTGGAGCCGTACACCCGGAGCACCGGCGGCACGACGCGTCCGGGCGGCACCGGGAGCGACCCGCGATGACCACGCCGCTGCCCGCCGCCCTCGCCCCCTGGGCCGCCGGCCTCTCCGCGCTCACCCCCGAACTCGCCACCGCCCTCGGCCCCCTGCTGCGCCGCCTGGACGCCCTGGCCGGCGAACGCGAACCCGCCACCGACGACCACGGCACCCCGGACGGCCACGGCGGCCTGGCCCGCTCCGGCCGGCCCGACCAGCTGCTGCCCTCCGAGTGGCTGCTCGCCGACGAGTACCCCGACGAGTTCCTGCGCCGCCTGGTCGACGGCGAACTCCTCCACCTCGCACCCGAGTTCCGCACCCCGGCCGGCCGGGGCCGGATCGTCGTCCTGGCCGACACCGGGCCCGCCCAGGCCGGCGCCGGCCGGCTCGTCCAGCTCGCCGCCCTGCTCGTCCTGCACCGCAGGGCCGCCGCCCGGGGCACCGAACTGCTCGTCGGCATCCTCGGCGACCGGCCCGGCCACTGGCTCGACGGCGACCTCGCCGAACTGCTGCCGCACTGGCTCGACGCCCGCCGCCGCACCGACCCGACCCCCGAGGACGTCCGGCGTGCCTGCGGCACGCTCGACGCCGCCGACCAGGCCTGGGTCCTCACCTCGCCCCGGCTCGCCGACCGGCTCCCCTCCCGGCGAAGGGTGCTGGCGAGCGAGGAGGCCCGCTGGACCGCGGCCGGCGCCGGCTCGGTCACCGTCCGGCTGGGCGAGGCGCGGGCCGAACTGCCCCTGCCCGTGACCGACATCGCCGTCCGGGCGCTGCGCGGCGCCGAATTCCGCCGCAGCGCGCCGACCGCCGCCGCGCTGCCGGCCGGCCCCACCGGGGGAGCGCACCCCGTCTTCACCACCGCGGCCCGCACCCTGCTGGCCCGTGGTGCGAACGCCGCCACCCTGCTCGCCGTCAACCTGCCGAGCGGCGCACCGGAGCGCGTCACCCCCGTCCGGACCCGTCGCCACGAGCTGAACGGGCCGGTCGTCGCCGCCGGACGCCTCGGCCGGCGCCTGGTCGCGCTGTCCGTCCAGGGTGACCGGCTGGTCCCGTACATCAGCGGCCGCCCGCTCGGCGAGCCCGGCCAGTACACCGCCGACCGGGCCGCCCTCGGCCTGCACCAGGCCCTGCTCGACACCCTGCTCACCGGCCCCGTCCTGCCACTGCTGCGCGCCGGGGACGGCCTCGCGCTCCCGCTCGACGGCCGCTGGTGGCGGATCGCGCCCGACGGATCCGTCCACGACGACGGCCCGGTCGCGCCGAGCGCCGACGGCGCGCGGTACCACCGCTCCCGGGATCCGCGGGCGTTCGACCACCCGCTGCCGCCCGGGGCCCAGGACGCGCCGCACCTCGTCCACGGCGGCACCGCCGTCGCCTGGTCGGCCGACGGCAAGGCCTGGGAGGTCCGCACCCCGGCCGGCGACCGGAGCCTGATCACCTTCCGGGAGGATGCCGAGGTGATCGGCCTCGTCCGGCACGACGACGGCCGGCCGGCGCTGATCACCTGCAGCCGGAGCGCCCGGGTGGTGCGCAGCGTCCGGGCCGACGCCGTCCGCACCTTCAGCCGCTTCTCCGGCGGCGTCACCCCGGCGACCGTCCACCCAGGTCTCTCCCTCATCGCCGCCGAACCGCACCCCGGGCGGATCGTGGTCGGCGACGCGGGCAGCGGCCGGATCCACCACCTGATCGGGAGCGAGCAGTGAGCGCCACCTCCGCCGGAGCGTTCCGTGCCACCGTCGACGCCGCCGGCTTCGTGCTGGACGTGCCGCTGATCGGCGCGGCCGAGGCCGCCGGGCGCGTCCTGGCCCACTGGCAGGACGGCGCCGACCTGCGCGAGCTGCCGGACGGCCGCTGGCTGCTCGTCCTGCCCGAACCGGTCGGGACCCGGGCCGACCGTGCCCCCGGGCTGCCGCTGCTGGGGCGGGACGGCGCGCTCGTCGCCGTCGGCACCAACGGCGCGCAGGCCGCCGCCGGGCAGCTGCTGCTCACCACCGCAGGGCTGATGGACCGTCACCAGATCGCCGGTCTGGCGAAGTTGCGGCCCGCCGACTGGCTCGACCCGGCCGGCCTCACCCTCCACCGGCTCGGGCCGGTCGGCGCCCCGGCCGCCCCCGAACCGGTGCTCGACGACCGGCCGCGGCGCCCGGCGGCGGACCTGCGGACCGCCGCCGGAATCGGCCCCCGCTCCGAGCGGGCCCGTCGGCTGACCGCGCCCGCCGGGCGGGGTCGCCCCCGTCGCTGGTGGTCCCGTCGGCCGACCGCGCCCGGCGCCCGGGGCGACCGCCCCCGCCGCTGGTGGTCCCTGCCCCGGCTGCCCGCCCCGGTCGGCCGGGCCGTCGCCGTCGCCGGCCTCGCCCTGCTGTTCGTCCTCGTGGGCCTGCCGCTGCTCGCCGGTCTCGTCCGTCTCGTCGCCGGGCGGGGCCTCCACCCGTCGACGCTGCTGACCGGGCTGCTCATCGGAGCGGCCTTCGCGCTGCGTCGCCGCGCCCCGGGAACAGCTTCCGAGGCCTCCGCCCCCGGGGCGGCGGAGGGGCGGCGGAACCCCGGACCGTCCTGGCGGTCCCGGCTGGGCGGCCTGCTCGCCCGGCTGGCCCTGCGCACCCCCGCCGCGCGTCTCGTCCGCGGCCGCCACGCCCGCTACCTGCGCGAACTGACCCGCGCCTTCGAACAGCGCCGCTGGGAGGACGCCCTGCGCGACGCCGTCCGGCTCTCCGGGCAGTCGCCCGAGGCCGAGCGGGCCTGGCTCTCACTCGGGCTGCCCCGCCGCTTCGCCGGCCCGCTGCGCCCCACCCCGGACGCCGGGGGCCGGGCGGCGGCCGTCTCGCCGCTCTCCGGCCCGACCGTCCACGAACTCCTGGCCGACCTCTACCGGAAGGCCGCCGAAGGGCTGGAGCGGGAGGGCCGGATCGACGAGGCGGCGTTCGTCCTCGCCGACCTGCTGGACGCGCCCGCCGAGGCGGTGGCCCTGCTCGACCGGCACGGCCGCGGCGCCCAGGCCGCCGAACTCGCCGAAGGCCGCGAGCTGGCGGCCGACCTGGTGGTCCGCCTCTGGTGGCGGGCCGGGGACCGGGACCGGGCCGTGCGCACCGCCTACCGCCGGGGCGCGTTCGCCACCGCCGTCGAGCGGCTCACCGCCACCGACCCGCAGTCCGCCCGGGAGCTGCGGGCCGCCTGGGCCGAGCACCGCCGTGCGGCCGGGGACCGGCTCGGCGCGGTCGAGGCCGCCTGGCCGGACGAGACGCTGCGGCCGACGGTCGCCGCCGACCTGCGCGACGCCGTCGCCCTCGGCGGGCCGGCCCGCGGCCGGGCCCTCGCCCACCTGCTCGCCCTCGGCGCGGGCGAGGCGACCCGTACGCTCGCGCTGGCCGTCCTCGACGGCGACGGGCACCCCGACACCACCGGCCGGCCCGCGCTGGCCGCCGCCCTGGCCGGGCTGCCGGGCGCGGACCGGGCCGCCGACCGTGAACTCGCCACCGCCGCGGCCCGCGCCGTCGTCCGGGACGGCGGCTTCGGCGGCTCCCTCGACCACCGGACCGGACGCGCCCTCTTCGACGGGCTGGTGAAGCGCGCCGACCCGCTGGCCGCCGCCGACCTGCCCAGGCCCCGCCGCTCCGCCCGCCCCACGGGGGCCGGCTGGGCCGCCACCGCCGCCGACCGGCCCGGGACACTCCCGGTCCTGGACGCGGCGCTGCTGGACTCCGGCTCGCTGCTGGTCGCGTGCGGCCAGGCGGGCGTGCGGCTGCTCGGCCCGGACGGCCGCACCCGGGCCCGCTGGGACGTGCCCGCCGACCAGCTGGTGCTCGCCGACCACGGCGGCACCGCGCTGCTGGTCGCCCGCTACGGCGAGGTCGCCGAGGTCTCCCGGCTGGACCTCGCCACCCGGGCCGTACGGCGCTGGACCGCCCTGCGGGTGCGGCAGATCGTGCCGTCCTACGACGGCCGGCAGCTGATCACGGTGGACGCGGACGGGATCGCCGTCCTCGACACCCTGGCCCGCCGCCCCACCGTGGTCTGGCGTGAACTCGGCGGCGACCAGGGGGTGACCGGGCGGATCGCCCGCACCCCGTCCGGCTGCGCGGCCGTGGTGGTCTCCGGCCCGGCCGTGGGTGCGCCGCTGACGGAGCTCTGGCGCTGGGACCTGCCGGGCTGGGAGCTGCGGTCCAGGACCGCGCTCGACCCGGCCGCGGTGACCGGTGCGACGGTGCTGGCGAGCGGCCGGCTGATCGTGCCCGACCCCGACCCCACGCGGGAGCCGGGCCGGACGGTGCTGCGCTTCCTCGGCGAGGGGACGGACTCCGGGCTGACCGTCCAGGAGGACGAGCCGGCTGCCCGCGAGGACGGGCCGGCCGGCCAGGGGGACGAGCCGGCCGGCCTGACCGCCGACGGCGACCACTGGGCGTTCAGCCGCGCCCTCGACGGCGGCCGCGGTATCCGCCTCACGGCGGGCGAGGGCGCCGCCTCCGCGCCGACCGGCCTCGCCCTCTTCCCCGGCGCCGACCGGTCCCCGGTCCGGGTGCGGCGGCACGGCGGGGCGGTGACGTACTGGCAGCGCGGCGGCCGGGTGCTGGCCGTCGCGGCCGACGGCTCCGCCGTGCTCGCCAACCTGCGGGTCACGATCGGCTGACGGCCCGCCCGGCTCGCGCGAACGAGCTTCCCTCGTGCGGGAGTTCTAGCTCGGGAGGCCCTGGAGTGGTGCCGCCGCCCCCGGTCGGCGAAGAGACCGGCGCGCGGGCGGCCCCCGGGCGTAGAGTCCCGCTGCGCGGGTCGTGCCGGCCGGCGCACCGCCAGGACGACGCCAGGACGACGAAGGGGCCGGGACATGCCGCTGCGCGCCGAGGACGTGGAGCTGCTGGAGGACGTCGCCGCCGAGGAGGGCGGGTGGCTCGCCGCGGCCCCGGCCGCCCCGTCGTGGTCGCGGCGGCGCGCCAGCGCCGCGCGCCGGCTCACCGCCGAGCGGCTGTGCGAACTCGCCCCGGAGAGCGTCCTGGAGACGCTGGCCACCGCCGACGGACCGCCGGCCTGGGCCGCCCGGATCACCCCCGAGGGCCGGCTGCTGCTGAAGTACCGCGAACTCCGGAAGGGCCCGGTCGCCCCCTGGCCCGAGGAGGAGGGCGACATCCCCGGCCGCACCCGGCTGCGGTTCACCGAGACGGAGATGACGTTCCTGCGCCAGGCCCTCGCCGGCACCCGCGGCATCGCCGGGCTCGCCGCCGTCGACGCGGCCTGCCTCCGGACCGCGGTGGCCGAGGCCCGCCCCGTGGCGGGCACCGCGCACTGGGTGCTGACGGCCACCGGCGGGCAGCTGGACGCGATCGAACACGTCCTGCGGATGGAATCCCTGGTCGGCACCGCCCGCAGCTACCACCGCTTCCTCCACGCGTACCGGCCCTTCCCCTACCGCCCGGGCCCGCCGGGCCGGCCGGCCGGCCCGGGGCTCTGGTAGGCGGCCGGTGGCGGGGGTGCGCGGGGCCGCCGTCGCCTGCGGGCGGCCGGCCGGCGACCGGCGGCGTTTCGGGGACGGTGTGCGGCGCGGTGCCGACGGCGGGGCGCCTCGCCGTCCGGTGTGTGTCCTTCGTCACGCGGGGGGCGGGATAGGGCGGCCCCTGGTCAGCCTCTTCATTGTCGGAGGCCATGCCAAGCGGCGGGCCCAGACGAAGAGGTGGCCATGTCTGAACGTATCCGGGACCGGCGGAGCGGTCCGGAGGGGGATCGCACACCCGGGCCCGCGACGGTGACGGCGGCGAGCGGCCCCGACCGCCTCCTCGCCGACCGGGCCGAGGCCCTCGACGCCGCCGACCCGCTGGCCCCGCTGCGGCAACGGTTCCTGCTGCCGCCCGGCGTCGTCTACCTGGACGGCAACTCCCTGGGTCCGCTGCCCGCCGCCGTCCCCGCCGCCCTGGAGGACGCCGTCCACCGGCAGTGGGGCCGGGGCCTGATCGGCTCCTGGAACGACGCCGGCTGGTGGGAGGCACCGCTGCGGGTCGGGGACGCGATCGGACGGCTGGTCGGCGCGGCGCCCGGCCAGACCCTGGCCGGGGACTCCACCAGCGTCCAGCTGTTCAACGCGCTCGGGGCCGCCGCCCGGCTGCGCCCCGGCCGGCCGCTGCTGCTCACCGACCCGGCCCACTTCCCCACCGACCAGTACGTCGCCGACGCCGTGGGCCGGCTGTTCGGCCTCACCGTCGAGCGGGTCCCGCCGCACGACCTGCCGGGCTTCCTCGCCGGGCACGGGGACCGCGTCGCGGTGGCCGGGTACTCCCCGGTCGACTACCGGACCGGCGAACTGTACGACCTGCCCGCGCTCACCGGCGCCGTCCAGCGGACCGGCGCCCTGATGCTCTGGGACCTCTGCCACGCGGCCGGCGCCCTCCCGGTGCGGCTGGACGAGCTCGGGGCCGACCTCGCCGTCGGCTGCGGCTACAAGTTCCTGTCCGGCGGCCCGGGAGCCCCCGCCTTCCTCTACGTGGCGCGGCGTCACCAGGCCTCCTTCGACCACCCGCTCACCGGCTGGAACGGCCACGCCGACCCGTTCGGCCTCAGCGGCGACTACACCCCGGCCGAGGGCGTCGGCCGGGCCAGGATCGGCACCCCCGCCATCCTGTCGCTGCTCGCCCTGGAAGCCGCGCTCACCGCCTTCGACGGAGTGGACCTGGCGCAGGTCAGGGCCAAGAGCCTGTCACTGACCGGCTTCTTCCAGGACTGCGCCGACACCCTGCTGGACGGCCGGGGTTTCACGGTGGTCACCCCCAGGGAGCCCGGGCGCCGCGGCAGCCAGGTCGTGCTGCGCCACCGGGAGGCGTACGCGCTGGTGCGGGCGCTCGCCGACCGGGGGGTGATCGGCGACATGCGGGCCCCGGACCTGCTCCGCTTCGGCGTCAACGCCCTGTTCCTGAGCCACCGGGACATCTGGCGGGCGCTCTGTCTGCTGCGCGAGGCGGTCGACGCCGGGGACCATCTGCGGGCCCGCTACCGGACGAGGGCCACCGTGACCTGAATCCGGGCCCGCCGCCGGCCGGGCCCGTGCGGCGCCCGGGCGCCGCTCCGTTCAGGCGGGCTGGTGGGTCCAGGCCCGCTGGAAGTTGCGGCGGGCGCGGTGCAGCCGCGAGCGCACGGTGCCGACCGGAAGCCGCAGGGCCGAGGCCAGTTCCCGTTCGTTCAGGCCGTAGACGGCGCGCAGCGTGAGGATCTCGCGGTGCTCGCGGGGCAGCCGGTCCAGCACGTCGCTGATGTGCACGGCGCCCAGGGGGTCGCCGTCGGGGGCGAGGTCGGGCAGGCCGTCGGTGTGCTCCAGGGCCAGCCGTTTCGACGTGCGGACGGCCTCCCGGACGGCGATGGAGCGCACCCAGCCGTAGAAGGCGAGGGGTTCGCGCAGGCCGCGCAGGCCGCGGTAGATCGCGAGCATCGCCTCCTGGGCGGCGTCGCAGCTGTGGGTACGCGCGATCGGCAGGCAGAGACGCCCGACGAAAGGGGTGATGTGTACCAGCAGGTCGTTCATCGCCACGTGGTCGCCGGCCTGCGCGCGCCGCAGCAGCGCGGCCACCGGGAACACGGCGGGGTCGGGTGCGCCCGGGACGGCGGGCGTCGGGGCCGGTGGGGTGAGGTGCGCGTGGGGCCGCGCGGTGCGGTCCATGCGGATCGCCTTTCACTGTTTCCGTCCTGGTCGGCCGACGTGTTCGGGAGGGGCCCCGGACCACCGTGCGGACACGGGCGTTCATGTGCCGTTCCAGGAATGGGATGGATAAGGTCACAAGGATTGCCGGGGTGTGCCGGAATGGCGCCCCCGAGCCGATCCTAAACACCAAGCGGAACCGCGATGAGTGAATCGTCATCGATGACCGCATTCAAGGCCGATCCGGCATGGGTGGGAACCGATCAGTGGAGATTGGCTTGTTTCCAGGCCTTCCGGTGGCCGAACTCCGGTAGGTGACACCATGATCGCTCGGTGTTATGTCATCAGCTCAGCCTGGGTGTTACACCGGTCTCACCTGGGGGTAACGTCAGGCCGGGCGGCGCGGGGGCGGCCGTCCGGCATTTCCGCGTGACCTTTATCGGCCAGTGAAATGGATCGCTTGACTCGTCGAGTTCTCCTCATGCAGAGTGAAACTCGGGTCGGCACCGAAGCCGGGCCGTCGCGCTCTCCCGTCGGCGCCCGTGGATTACGTGAAATATGAACGACCCGTCCTGCTCCGGCCCGCCCCGGGGCGCCGGGGGGTATTCAGGCGGAAATTCCACTCACACCTATTGAGGGTTGGTGCCATGTCTGGCCACGAGGACGCCGGTCACCCGCTGTCGGGTGCGCAGAGGGGCATCTGGTTCGCGCAGCGGATCGACCCCGGAAGCGCCGCGTTCAACACCGGCGAGTCCGTGGAGATCCACGGACCGGTGGACCCGCGGCTCTTCGAGACCGCGCTGCGGTACACGGTCGCCGAGGCACAGACCTTCCAGCTGCGCCTCGCGGAGACGGCCGACGGCCCGCGCGCCACCCTCGACCCCGACGCCCCGTGGCCCCTGCACCACGTCGACCTCGCCGCCGAACCCGACCCGGGCGCCGCCGTCGACGCCTGGATCGCCGCCGACCTGGCCACCCCCGTCGACCTCGTCGACGGCCCGCTGTTCACCCACGCCCTGCTGAAGGCCGCGCCCGACCGCTGGTTCTGGTTCCTGCGCGCCCATCACATCCTGCTCGACGGCTACGGATTCAAGCTCGTCGGCCGCCGCCTCGCCGAGGTCTACACCGCGCTCGCCGACGGCCGCGAACCGGAGCCGGGACCGTTCCTGCCGCTGGACCGGCTGACCGCCGAGGAGCGGGCCTACCGGGAGTCCCCGGCCTTCGCGCGCGACCGCGCCCACTGGACGGCGCGGCTGGCCGACGCCCCCGCCGCCGTGGGCCTCACCCCGCACACCGCGCCCCCCGCCGCGCCGTTCCGCCGCCGCGAGACCGTCCTCGACGCGGCGGCCACCGCCCGGCTGGACGCCGCCGCCGCCCGGTTCGGCGTCACCCGCACCGCCCTGCTGCTCGGCGCCGTCGCCGGTTACCTGCACCGCGCCACCGGCGCCCAGGACGTCCTCCTCGGCCTGCCCACCATGAGCCGGGTCGGCTCGGCGGCCCTGCGCACCCCCGGCACCGCCTCCAACATCCTGCCGCTGCGCCTCACCCTGCCCGCCGGGACCACCGTCGGCGGCCTGCTGCGCGCCGCCGGCGAGGAACTGGACGCCGTCCGGCGCCACCAGCTGTACCGGGGCGAGGACCTCCGCCGCGACCTGCGGCTGCTGGGCGACGGCGCCCGGCGCCTGTACGGGCCCGTCGTCAACCTCATCCCGTTCGCCAACGAGGTGGGCTTCGCCGGACACCCCACCACCTGGCACCACCTGACCGGCGGGGCGGTCGAGGACCTCCAGATCAACGTCCGCCCCGGCGCCGACGACACCGGGCTCTGGCTCTCCTTCGACGCCAACCCGGCGCTCTACACCGACGACGAACTCGCCGACCACCAGGACCGGTTACTGCTCCTGCTCGACCAGCTCGCCGACGCCGGCGCCGACCTGCCGCTGGCCCGCACCACCCTGCTGCACCCGGCCGAGCGGCCCGCGCCCGCCGGCGCGACCACCGACACGCCCGCGGCCCCCGACGCCACCCTGCCCGCCCGCTTCGACGCCCAGGCCGCCCGCACCCCCGACGCCGTCGCCGTCACCGCCGAGGACACCGAGCTCAGCTACCGGGCGCTGGGGGAGCGGGCCAACCGGCTGGCCCGGCTGCTCGTCGCCCACGGCGCCGGACCCGGCAGCACCGTGGCCCTCGCCCTGCCCCGCACCGGCGACCTCGTCGTCGCCGTGCTCGCCGTCCTCAAGAGCGGGGCCGCCTACCTGCCGCTCGACCCCGACTACCCGGCCGAGCGGATCCTCGCCGTCACCGCCGACGCCGCACCCCGGCTGCTGGTCACCCGGGCCGAGGTGGCCGACCGGCTGCCGGTCACCGCCGCCACCACCGTCGTCCTCGGCGAGGCCGGCACCGAAGCCGCGCTCGCCGCGCAGTCGCCCGCCGACCT
This sequence comes from Kitasatospora sp. NPDC087315, assembly GCF_044744345.1. Classification (NCBI taxonomy): domain Bacteria; kingdom Bacillati; phylum Actinomycetota; class Actinomycetes; order Kitasatosporales; family Streptomycetaceae; genus Kitasatospora; species Kitasatospora sp. NPDC087315. The sequence continues at coordinate 621,653 of NZ_JBIUYD010000001.1, forward strand.
CACCGACGCCGACCGGCCCGCGCCGCTCACCCCGGCCGACCCGGCCTACGTCATCCACACCTCCGGCTCCACCGGCCGGCCCAAGGGCGTCGTCGTCCCGCACGCCAACGTCGTCCGGCTGTTCACCACCTCGGCGGAGCACTTCGGCTTCGGCCCCGACGACGTCTGGACGCTCTTCCACTCCTACGCCTTCGACTTCTCGGTGTGGGAGCTGTGGGGCCCGCTGCTGCACGGCGGCCGGCTGGTCGTCGTCCCGCGCACCACCACCCGCTCACCCGCGGAGTTCCTGCGCCTGCTGCGCGCCGAGGGCGTCACCGTCCTCAACCAGACCCCCTCCGCCTTCCAGCAGCTCGTCCAGGCCGAACGCGACGAGCCGCCCGGCGCCGGACCGCTCGCGCTGCGCCACGTCGTCTTCGGCGGCGAGGCACTGGAACCCACCCACCTCCTGCCGTGGACCGAGCGGCACGGCGACCGGGCCCCCGCCCTCGTCAACATGTACGGCATCACCGAGACGACCGTGCACGTCACCCACCACCGCCTGGACGGGCCCGGTGAGCGCGGCGCCATCGGCGCGCCGCTGCCCGACCTGCGGGTCCACGTCCTGGACCACGCCCTCCAGCCCGTCCCGCCCGGCCGCACCGGCGAGATGTACGTGGCAGGACCCGGCCTCGCCCAGGGCTACCTCGGCCGCCCCGACCTCACCGCGGAGCGCTTCGTCGCCGACCCGTACGGCCCGCCCGGCACCCGGATGTACCGCACCGGCGACCTCGCCCGCCGCCTGCCCGACGGCACCCTCGCCTACCAGGGCCGGGCCGACCAGCAGGTCAAGATCCGCGGCTTCCGGATCGAACCCGGCGAGATCGAGGCCGCGCTGGCCGGCCACCCCGACGTGGCCCGGGCCGCCGTCGTCGCCCGCGAGCAGGGCGAGAGCGACCGCGTCCTGGTCGGCTACGCCGTGCCCCGGCCCGGGACGAACCCCGACCCCGGGCGGCTGCGCGCCCACCTCGCCGCCCTGCTGCCCGAGCACATGGTGCCCAGCGCCTGCGTCCTGCTCGACACCCTGCCGCTGACCCACAACGGCAAGCTCGACACCGCGGCACTGCCCGCCCCCGACTACGCCGCCACCGCCGGCGGCCGCGCCCCGGCCACCGAGGCCGAGGCCCTGCTCTGCCGCCTCTACGAGGACGTCCTGCGGCTGCCCCGGGGCACCGTCGGCGCCGACGACGGCTTCTTCGACCTCGGCGGCCACTCCCTGCTCGCCACCCGCCTGGTCACCAGGCTGCGCGGCGAGACCGGCGCCGAACTGCCGATGGCCGCCCTGTTCGCCGACCCGACCCCGGCCGGGCTCGCCGCCCGCCTCGCCGCGGCCGGACCGGCCCAGGACGGTCCCGCCCGGCCCCCGCTCCGGCCCGCCGAGCGGCCCGACCGCGTCCCGCTCACCCCCGGCCAGGCCGGCCTCTGGTTCCTCGGCCGGCTCGAAGGCCCCAGCCCCACCTACAACATCCCGCTGACCCTCCCGCTGCCCGCCGGAACCGACGAGGACGCGCTGCGCGCCGCGCTCGCCGACCTCACCGCCCGGCACGAGGTGCTGCGCACCCTCCACCCCGACCAGGACGGCGTCCCGCACCAGCTGGTCCTGCCCGCCGGCCACCCGGCCGCCCGGCCCGACCTGGCCACCGCCGACGCCGCCGACGCCGCGGAGCTGGCGCAGCTGCGCCGCGCCGCCGTCCGGCACGGCTTCGACCTGGCCACCGAACCCCCGCTCCGCGCCCACCTGCTGCGGCGCACCGACGACGGCACCGCCCTGCTCGTCCTGGTGGTCCACCACATCGCCGCCGACGGCTGGTCCCTCGGCCCGCTCGGCCGCGACCTGGCCCGCGCCTACGACGCCCGCGCCGAGGGCCGGGCCCCCGACTGGCCGCCGCTGCCCGTCCAGTACGCCGACTACGCGCTCTGGCAGCACGGCCTGCTCGGCGACGAGACCGACCCGGACAGCCCCGCCGCCCGCCAGCTCGCCTACTGGCACGACACCCTGGCCGCCCTGCCGGACGAACTCCCGCTGCCCTACGACCGGCCCCGCCCGCGCACCCCCGGCCACGCTGGCGACACCGTCACCCTCCACCTGGACGCCGGCCTCCACCAGCGCCTCACCGACCTCGCCCGCGCCCACCGGGCCACCCTCTTCATGGTGCTCCAGGCCGCCTGGGCGGCCACCCTCACCCGCGGCGGCGCCGGCACCGACATCCCCGTCGGCACCCCCACCGCCGGGCGCGACGACCCGGCCCTGGAAGACCTCGTCGGCTACTTCGTCAACACCCTGGTGCTGCGCACCGACACCGCCGGCGACCCCGCGTTCGGCGACCTGCTCGACCGGGTCCGCGACGCCGACCTCACCGCCCACGCCCACGCCGGCGTGCCCTTCGACCGCGTCGTCGAGCACCTCAACCCCGCCCGCGCGATCGGCCGCCACCCCCTCTTCCAGGTGATGCTGGCGCTCCAGAACGCCGACGGCGCCGACGACACCGAACTGGAGATCGCCGGCACCAGGGTCCGCCTCGACCCGGGCGGCATCGGCACCGCCCGCTTCGACCTCATGCTCGACTTCACCGAGCGCCCCGCCGACGGCCACCGGGCCCAAGGGGTCGACGGCACCATCGAGTTCAGCACCGAACTCTTCGACCGCCGCACCGTCGAGCGGCTCGCCGCCCGGCTGCGCCGCTTGCTCGCCGAGGCCGCCGCAGCCCCGCACACCCCGCTCTCCGCGCTGCCCCTGACCGACCCCGACGAGGACGCCGAGTGGGCCGGCTGCGCCCCGGCCTGCGAACGGACCCTGCTCGCCCAGGACGGCGTCCGGGACGCGGTCGTCACCGTCCGCCGCTCCACCGCCGGGGCCCCCGGGGCCGTCGCGTACGTGGTGCCCGACGGCCCCGTCGACCGCCGCCGGCTCGCCGCCGCCGTCCGCCGCGACCTGCCCGCCGCCGCCGGACCGCTGCTCACCGTGCTGCTCTCCGCCCTGCCCCGGACGGCCGACGGCGCCCTGGACACCGAGGCGCTGCACCGCCTGCCCGTGCTCGACGACGCGCTCGCCGCCGCCTGGGAACGCGACCTCGCCCGGACCCCCGGCACCGAGGCCGCCGCCGCCGTCGTCCGCGACACCACACCCCCCGCCCCCGGCCTGCTCCACCTCGGCGGACTCCCCGGCACGGCCGGCGCGGGCACCGCCCCCGAGGAGCCGTCCGCGCTGCTCGACACCGGCCCCGACCCGGCCGGCGCCGTCCCCGCGCTCAGCGAGGGCCCGCCCCCGCCCCCGCCGCCCTTTCCGCACCTCGCGGCCGCCCTGCGCGCCGCCGCCGAGGGCACCGGCGAGATCGTCCACCTGCGCGCCGACGGCACCCACCGGCGGCAGAGCTACGCCGAACTCGCCGCCGAGGCCGCCCGCATCCTCGGCGGCCTGCGGGCCAGGGGCGTGCGCCCCGGCGAGACGGTGATCTTCCAGTTCGAGGACAACCAGGACTTCCTGCCGGTCTTCTGGGCCTGCGTCGCCGGCGGCGTCACCGTCCTGCCGATGGGCGCCCCCGCCTCCTACCGGGACGCCTCACCGCTGCGCGACAAGGTCGAACGGATCTGGGAGGCGCTCGGCCGGCCCCGCATCGCGGCCGGTACCGCCGCCGGCGCCGCCCTGCGCGCCCGCGCCGCCGACCAGGGCTGGACCGACCTCGACGTACTGGTCGCCGACGAGCTGCGCACCGGCGAGCCCGCCACCGACTGGCACCAGGCCGGCCCCGACGACACCGCGCTGCTGCTCCTCACCTCCGGCAGCACCGGCCTGCCCAAGCGGGTCACCGTCACCCACGGCATGGTGCTCAACCGCTCGGCGGCCACCGCCCGGCTCAACGCCCTCGGCCCGGACGAGACCACCTTCAACTGGATCCCGCTCGACCACGTCACCGGCGTGGTGATGTTCCACATCCGCGACGTCGTCCTCGGCTGCCGCCAGATCCACGCCCCCACCGGCTGGATCACCGAGGAGCCACTGCGCTGGCTCGACGCCCTGCACCACTGGCGGGCCACCGTCACCTGGGCGCCCAACTTCGCCTTCGGCCTGGTCAGCGAGCGGGTCGCGGCCGAACCCGGCCGCGGCTGGGACCTCTCCGCGCTCAAGCTCGTGATGAACGCCGGCGAGGTCGTCGTCCCCCGGGTCGTCCGCCAGTGGCTGCGCCAGCTGGAGCCGTACGGCCTGGACCAGACGGTGATGCACCCCGGCTGGGGCATGTCCGAGACCAGCTCCGTCGTCACCGACACCTCCTACACCCCCACCGGGCCCGGCTCCGACGACACCTATGTGAGCTGCGGCAGGCCCTACCCGGGCTTCGCGATGCGCGTCGTCGACGACCACGACCGGATCGTCCCCGAGGAGCGCGTCGGCCACCTCCAGGTGCGCGGCCCCTCCGTGACCCCCGGCTACCACGAGAACCCCGAGAAGAACGCCGAGTCCTTCACCGCCGACGGCTGGTTCCGCACCGGCGACCTCGCCCTGCTGCGCGACGGCGAGCTCTACCTCACCGGCCGGGCCAAGGACGTCATCATCGTCAACGGCGTCAACCACCCCAGCCACGAGATCGAGGACGCCGTCGAGGAGAGCGCGGGCGTCCTGCGCGCCTGCACCGCCGCCGTCGCCGTCCGCACCTCCGCCACCGCCACCACCGACGAGATCGCGGTGTTCTGCTGCCCCGCGCCCGGCACCGACGAGCGCGCCCTGCTCACCGAGATCGCCGGCCGGGTCACCCGGCAGACCGGCGCCGCCCCGGCGTTCGTCCTGCCCGTCGCCCCCGCCGACATCCCCAAGACCGAGATCGGCAAGATCCAGCGGACCCTGCTCCGCAAGCGCCTGGAGGCCGGCGAGTTCACCGAGGTCATCCGCCGCACCGACCTGCTGCTCGGCACCGAACGCACCCTGCCCGACTGGTTCCACCGGCCGGTCTGGCAGCGCACCCGGCCCGTCCACGCCGCCACCGCGCACCCCGCTCCGACCCTCGTCCTCACCGGCGGGGCCGGCGACCGCTCGCACGCCGTCGGCACCGCGCTGGCCGCCCTGCTCACCGCCGACGGTTCCCCGGCCGAGGTCGTCACCGGCCCGGACGCCCTCCGCGGGCGCGCCGCCGCCCGGATCGTCGACCTGCGGCTGCTCGCCGACCCCGGCCCGGCCGACCGGGCACCCGCCGACCCGCTGGCCGCCACCACCCCGCTGACCCGGCTGATCGAGGCGCTCACACCCCCGCCGGCCGACACCCCGGACGGCCCCGGACACACCGTCACCCTCGAAGTCGCCGCCCGGCACAGCCACGCCGTCCACCCCGGCGAGCCGGTCCGCCCCGAACGCGCCGCCGCCGTCGCCGTCCTGCGCAGCGCCGTCCAGGAACTGCCCTGGCTCGACGGCCGCTGGACCGACCTCGGCCCCGACGGGGAGGAGCCGGACCTGACCGCCCGCCGGCTCCACCAGGAGATCACCACCCCGCCCGCCGACCCCGACGTCGCCCTGCGCCCCGACGGCCGCTGGACCAGCAGCCTCGCCCCGCTGCCCGCGCCCGAGGAGGACCCCGCCGCCGGACCGGTCTTCGAGGAGGGCGGCCACTACCTGATCACCGGCGGCCTCGGCGGCGTCGGCACCGAGACCGCCCGCCACCTGCTCACCCGCTACCGCGTCCGGCTCACCCTGATCGGCCGCCACCCCGCCGCCACCCGCCCCGAACAGGCCGCCGCGCTGCGCGAACTCCAGGCGCTCGGCGACGTCCGCCACCGCACCGCCGACGTCACCGACCCCGAGGCCGTGCGGCACGCCCTCGCCGAGGCCCGCGCCGAGTACGGCGAACTCGCCGGCGTGCTCCACCTCGCCGGCCACTTCGCCGAACACCCGCTCACCGCCACCACCGCGGACCAGTGGGAACGCGCCATGGCCGCCAAGGCCACCGGCGCCGCCGTCCTCACCGAGGAACTGCGCGACCGGCCCGGCACCCTCTTCGTCTCCTTCTCCTCCGTCAACGGCTACTTCGGCGGCGCCCTCGCCGCCGCCTACTCGGCCGCCAACGCCTACCTCGACGCCCTCGCCGTCCACCAGCGCGCGCTCGGACTGCGCGCCCACAGCGTCGCCTGGAGCATGTGGGACGACCTCGGCGTCAGCCGCGGCTACGCCCTCAAGGCACTCACCCGCGCCCGCGGCTTCCGCCTGCTCAGCCGCCGCGACGGCGTCCGCTCGCTGGCTGCCGCGCTGCGCCACGGCCACCCGCACGTCCTGGTCGGCCTCGACCCGTCGGCCCCCTGGGTCCGCAGCCACCTCGCCGCCCCCGCCCGCCCGCTCCAGGAACTCGCGGGCTACCGGGTCGGCGCCCCGGCCGAGCCGCCCGCCGCCCCCGACGACCGCTTCGGCACCCCCGTCGGCTGCACGCTGGAGACCCTGGACGCCCTGCCCGCCACCCCGGACGGCCGGATCGACCGGCAGCTGCTCGCCGGCCAGGCCCGCGCCGCCGAGGCCGGCGGCGCCCCCGCCCCCGGCCCGGAGCAGGACATGGCCCGGATCTGGAGCGAACTCCTCGACACCGACCGGATCGGCCGCGACGACGACTTCTTCGCCCTCGGCGGCCACTCCCTGCTCGCCACCCGCCTGGTCGGGCGCCTGCGCACCGTCCTCGGCCTGGAGTTCACCGTCGCCGACCTGTTCGCCGCCCCGACCCTCGCCGCGCTGGCCGCCCTGGGCGCCGAACGCGCCGCCGAACGCGGCGACGCCCCGGCCCGCCCGCCGCTCGTCCCGGCGGCCCGGTCGGAGAACGTCCCGCTCTCCTACGCCCAGCAGCGGCTCTGGTTCCTCAACCAGCTGGAGGGCCCCAGCCCCACCTACGACATCCCGCTCGTGGTCCGGCTCACCGGCACCCTGGACACCGGGGCGCTGCGCGCCGCGCTGGGCGACGTCACCGACCGCCACGAGATCCTGCGCACCCGCTACACCGACGACCAGGGCGTACCCCGCCAGGTGGTGCTGCCGCCCGGCGCGGCCCCCGCCGCGCTGACCGTCACCGTCGCCACCGGCGGCGAGCGCGAGGAGCACATCCGGCGGGCCGCCCGGCACACCTTCGACCTCACCACCGACCTGCCGCTCCGCGCCGAACTGCTCACCGGCGGACCGGACGCCCGCGACCACGTGCTCGTCCTGGTCGTCCACCACATCGCCGGCGACGGCTGGTCGATGGGCCCGCTCGCCCGCGACCTCGCCCACGCCTACACCGCCCGCAGCCGGGGCACCGCCCCGGCCTGGACGCCGCTCCCGGTGCAGTACGCCGACTACACCCTCTGGCACACCGCCGCACTCGGCGACGAGACCGACCCGGCCAGCCCGGTCGCCCGCCAGCTCGCCTACTGGCGCACCGCGTTGGACGGCATCCCGGAGGAGCTGCCGCTGCCCGCCGACCGGCCGCGCCCCGCGACCGGCAGCGGCACCGGCGGCCGGGTGCACACCCGGGTGCCCGCCCCGCTGCACCGCGCGCTCACCGACCTGGCCGCGGCCGGCCGCGCCAGCCTGCTGATGACCCTCCAGGCCGGGATCGCCGCCCTGCTGACCCGGCTCGGCGCCGGCACCGACCTGCCGCTCGGCTCCCCGGTCACCGGCCGCTCCGACGAAGCGCTCGACGACCTGGTCGGCTTCTTCGTCAACACCCTGGTGCTGCGCACCGGCACCCACGGCGACCCGGCCTTCCGCGACCTGCTGCAGCGCGTCCGGGAGAGCGACCTCGCCGCCCTCGCCCACCAGGACGTGCCCTTCGACCGCCTGGTCGAGGAGCTCAACCCGGTCCGCTCGCGCGCCCGGCACCCGCTGTTCCAGGTCGCCTTCGCCGTCCAGGAGACGCCCCGGCTCGGCGCCGGCATGCCCGGACTCACCGCCGAGGTGGACCCGGTCGAGACCGGCACCGCCAAGTTCGACCTCTTCTTCGCGGTGGTCGAGCGCCGGACCGCCGACGGCGCGCCCGACGGCCTCGACGCCTACCTCGAATACAGCGCCGACCTCTTCGACGCCGCCACCGCGCGCACCCTGCTGGCCCGCCTGGTCCGGCTGCTGGAGTCGGCGGCCGCCGCCCCCGACACCCCGCTCAGCGGCCTCGACATCGTGCTGCCGCAGGAGCGCGGCCGCCTGGTCACCGGCGTCGCCGGCGCCGGTGACGACCTCGAACTGCCGGGCGTGCTGGGCCTCTTCGCCGACCAGGTGGAACGCCGGCCGGACGCCCTCGCCCTGGTCGGCCCGGACACCGGCCTCACCTACCGTGACCTCGACCGGGCCGCCAACCGGCTCGCCAACCGCCTGCTCGACCGCGGCCTCGCCCCCGGCGACCGCGTCACCGTGGCGGCCCCGGCCGGCGCCGACGCCGTCACCGCCGTCCTCGCCGTCCTCAAGGCGGGCGGCGTCCTCGCCGGCACCGACCGCGCCCTGTCCACCGCCCTGCCCACCGCCCCGGCCTTCCTGCTCGCCGCCGAACGCCCCGAGGGCGCCCGGCCCGGCGGCCCGGCCGTGGTCACCTTCGCCGAGGGGCGGGCCCACCCCGACGCCACCGCGCCCGCGGTACCCCTCACCGACGAGGACCCGGCCTGGCTGGTCCGCCCGCCGCGCGGCACCGCCGTCCTCACCCACGCCGCCCTGGGCCGCACCCTGCGCCCGCTGCTGCGCCGGACCAGGCTGAGCGACGCCGACGCGGTGGCCCTGCTCGCCCCGCTCGACTCCGAACGCGCCTGCTGGGAGATCCTGGCCCCGCTCACCCGGGGCGCGCGGATCGTCGTCGACCCCGGCCCCGCCGCCCCCGACGCCGTTCCGGCCGCCACCTCGGACGCCGCCCCGGCCGCCTCGCCGGACGGCGAAGGACCGGACCGCCCGGACGCCGCCCGGGCCGCCGGCGAGCGGATCCGCCGACTCGCCCCCCACGGCCCCACCCTGGCCTTCCTCACCGCCGACCACGCCGACCTGCTGCTGACCGCCGCCGACCACGACCCCGCCCTGGCCGACGCCCTGCCGGACGCCGTCTGGTGCGTCGGCACCGGCTCCTCGCCCGACCAGGCCCGGCGGTTCGCCGACCGCTTCGCCGTCCCGCTGCGCCGCCTGCTCGCCGTGCCCGCCGCCGGGGTGGTGGCCTTCGCCGACCCCGCCGCCGACGAGGACGGCGCCCCGGGCGGCGGGGGAGCGCCCTACACCCCGGTGGTGCCGACCGTCGTGCTCGACGCCGCCGGCGCGCCGGTGCCCACCGGCGTCCACGGCGCCGTGCACGTCGCCGCGCCGGGCCTGCTCGACCCGGACGCCGGGCCCTGGCTGCCGCCGAACACCCTCGGTGCCGCCCTGCCCGGCGTCGACCGCCTCGCCCGCACCGGACTGACCGGCCGGATCACCCCCGACGGCCGCCTCGACCTGCGCGGCCCCGAGGACGGCTGGGCCGAGCTCGACGGCCGCTGGACCGACCTCGGCGAGGCCGAGCGCGCCCTGCTCGACCTGCTCGCCGTCCGGGAGTGCGCGCTGCGCCCCCGGCGCGGCCCGGCCGGCCGCACCGGCCTGGTCGCGTACGTCGTCGCGAGCGGCCCGCTGACCACCGCCCAGGTCGCCCGGCGGCTGCGCGCCGCCCTGCCCGGCCTGCCCGCGCCGATCGCCGCCGTCCTGCTCACCGCGCTGCCCAGGACCGCCGACGGACGGCCCGACCCGGCCGCCCTGGACGCCCTCCCGGTGCTGGACGACGACCTCGCCGCGCGCTGGGAGCGGCGGCTGCGCGAGCTGCCGGGGCTGCGCGAGGCCGCCGTGCTGCGGGCCGACCGCGCCGAACCCTCCGGGCGGGTCCACACCGGCCTGCCGGTCCACGCCCCGCAGCCGGCCGGCCCGGCCGCCCCGGCGGACGGCACCGCGCCGGACGAGGGCGTGGCGGCGGGCGCAGCCGTGCCCGCCCTGAGCGACGGCGGCCCGGCCCCCGAACCGCCCCACCCCGACCTGGTCTCCGCCCTGCGCGCGGCCGCCGCGGCCGGGCCGGGCGGCGGGATCACCTACCTCGGCGAGGACGGCGGCGAGCGCGAGCAGTCCTACCCGGAGCTGCTGGCCGACGCCTCCCGGGTGCTCGCCGGCCTGCGCGGCCTCGGCCTGCGCCCCGGCGACCGGGTGCTCTTCCAGCTCGGCGACAACCGGGACTTCGTCACCGGGCTCTGGGCCTGCCTGCTGGGCGGCCTCACCGCCGTCCCCCTGGCCGTGCCGCGCACCGGCACCGGCGACGAGGCCGCCGCCGCCCGCCTGGACGGCATCTGGCAGGCCCTCGGCGGACCGCTGGTGCTCACCGACGCGGCCCGCGCCGACGGACTGCTCGACACCGCCCGGCAGTACGGCTGGCAGGACGCCCGCACGGCGGACCTCGCCGAGCTGTCCCGCCGCGAGCCGGACCACGACTGGCACCGCCCGGACCCGGACGAGACCGTGCTGCTGCTGTTCACCTCCGGCAGCACCGGCCGGCCCAAGGCCGTCCCGCTCACCCACCGCAACGTCCTCGTCCGCTCCGCCGCCACCGCGCTCGCCAACACGCTGACGCCCGCGGACGTCTCGTTCAACTGGATGCCGCTGGACCACGTCGGCGGGGTGGTGATGTTCCACCTGCGGGACGTCGTCGTCGGGTGCCGCCAGATCCACGCGCCCACCGGCTGGGTGCTGGCCGAACCGCCGCGCTGGATGGCGGCGGTGGACCGTCACCGGGCGACCGTCACCTGGGCGCCGAACTTCGCCTTCGGCCTGCTCGCCGAGCACGCCGGGGCGGTCGAACGCGCCTCCTGGGACCTCTCCTGCCTGCGCTACGTGCTCAACGGCGGCGAGGCCGTGGTGGCCCGCACCGCCCGGCGGTTCCTGCGGCTGCTCGTCCCGCTCGGTCTGCCGAAGACCGCGATGCGCCCGGCCTGGGGCATGTCCGAGACCTCGTCCGGCGAGATCGAGGGCACCTTCACCCTGGACGGCACGGCCGACGAGGACTCGTACGTCAGCGTCGGACGCCCCTACCCGGGCTTCGCCGTCCGGATCGTCGACGACCGGGGCACCGTCCCGGAGGGCCGGATCGCCCGGATCCAGGTCCGCGGCGCCGCCGTGACGCGGGGCTATCTGGACGCGCCCGAGCACAACCGGGAGGCGTTCACCGAGGACGGCTGGTTCGAGACCGGCGACCTCGGCTTCCTCCAGGAGGGGGCGCTGACCATCACCGGCCGCGCCAAGGACGTCATCATCGTCAACGGCGTCAACCACGCGGGCCCCGAGATCGAGGCGGCCGTCGAGGAACTCGACTGCGTGGAGCGCTCGTTCACCGCCGCCTGCGCGGTCCGCGGCCGCGACGCGGCCCGGCCCGGCGGCGCCGGCGACGAACTGGCCGTCTTCCTGGTGCCCCGGGAGGGCGCCGACCCGGCGGAGACCGTCCGCCGGGTGCGCGGCCGGATCACCCGGCAGGCCGGGATCGCCCCCGCCTACGTCGTCCCCGTGGAGCCCGGGCGGATCCCCAAGACCGAGATCGGCAAGATCCAGCGGACCAGGCTCGCCCAGGACTTCCAGGCCGGGGCCTTCGACGCCGACCTCACCCGGGTCGACCTGCTGCTCGGCAACGAGCGCACGGTGCCCGACCGGTTCTTCCGCCGGATCTGGCGGCGCGCCGAACTCCCCTCCTACGGCGCGGATCCGGCCGGCCCCGGCCGCGGCGAGGTGCTGATCGTGCCCGGCCCCGCCGGGGCCCTCGCCGCCGCGCTCGCCGAGCGCCTGCGCGCCGACGGCCGCACCGTCCGCCTCGGCACCGGGGACGGCACCGACCTGCCCGCCGAGGCGCTCACCGGCGTCGACACCGTGCTCCACCTGACCGGCTACGGCCCCCCGCCGGCCGGCACCGCCGCGCCGGGCACCCCGGCCGCCCTGTCGGCGGGCTCCCGCGCCGCCGCCCGGCTCGCCACCGCCCTGGCCGCCGCGCCCGCCGCCGGCGACCAGCGGCGGGTGGACTGGTACACCGTCACCAGCCGGGCCCAGAGCGTCCACGACGGCGAACCGCTGGACCCGGCCCGGGCCGCCGCCGTCGCCACCGTCAAGAGCCTCGGCCAGGAACTCCCGTGGCTGCGCACCCGCCTGATCGACCTGCCCGCCGAGGACGGCGGCGACGGCGCCACCGCCGTGGCCGCCGGCCACGTCCTGGCCGAGCTGGCCGCCGCCACCGCCGAGCCCGAGACCGCCTGGCGGGCCGGCCGCCGCTGGGTCCGCCGGCTGCGGCGGCTGCCCGCCCCCGCGCCGCGCCCGGCCGGCCGGTTCTTCCGCCCCGGCGGCCACTACGCGCTCACCGGCGGCCTCGGCGGCGTCGGCGCCGAGATCGCCGAACACCTGCTGACGGCCTACGGCGCCCGGCTGCTGCTGCTCGGCCGGACCGCCCTGCCCGACGAGGCCGACCGGGACCGGCACATCGCCGCCGGCACCGCCCTCGGCCGCACCCTGGCCGCGCACCGCCGGCTCGCCGCGCTCGGCGAGGTCGACTACGCCGTCGCCGACGTCACCGACCCCGCCGCCGTGCGCCGCGCGCTCGCCGCCGCCGAACGGGACCGGGACACCCCGCTCGACGCCGTCCTGCACCTCGCCGGCGACCTCACCCAGCGGCCGCTGACCGGGCTGACCGACGAGGACTGGCAGGCCGCCTTCGCCGCCAAGGCGGCCGGCACCCGGGTGCTCTGCCGGCTCGCCGAGGAGCGCCCCGGGCTGCCGCTGGTGGTCTTCTCCTCCGTCAACGGCCACTTCGGCGGCAGCGGGCTCGCCCCCTACGCCGCCGCCAGCGCCTGCGCCGACGCGCTCTGCGCCGAGGCCGCGCGCACCGGGGCCGACGTCCGCGTCCTGGCCTGGAGCATGTGGGAGGACCTCGGCATGAGCCGGGGCTACGCGCTCACCGACTTCACCCGGGCCCGGGGCTACGCCGTCCTCGGCCGCCGCGAGGGCGTCCAGTCGCTCGCCGTCGCGCTCGCCCACGACGACCCCTACCTGCTCATCGGCCTCGACCCGGCGGCCCCCTGGGTGGGCAGCCACACCGACGGGCCCGCCCGGCCCGCCGAGCGCCTCGTCGGCTGCGTCGTCACCGAGCCCGGCGCGCCCGCCCCGCACACCGACGGGCTCACCCTGCCCGACCGCTACGGCGCGCCCGTGTCCTGCGCCGTCCTCCCGGTGCCCGGCCTGCCCGCGCCCGGCGACCACGACGGGTGGCGCCGGCTGGTCGGACGGCACGAGCCCGCGTCCGGGGACGGCCCCGGCGGTGCCGCGCCGCTCGGCCCCCGCGACGACACCGAACGCGCCCTGGTCCGGATCTGGGGCGAGGTCCTGGAGCGCGACCGGGTCGGCGTCGAGGACAGCTTCTTCGACCTCGGCGGGCACTCCCTGCTCGCCACCCGCCTGGTCAGCCGGATCCGGACGGCCTTCGGCGTGGACCTCGCCGTCGGCGCGCTCTTCGAACACCCCACCGTCGCGGCCCTCGCCCGGCTGGTCACCGGCACCGCCGGCGGGCCCGGCGGCACCCCCGCGCTGCGGCCGGTGCCCAGGACCGGGCCCGTCCCGCTCTCGCACGCCCAGCGCCGCCTCTGGTTCCTCCAGGGGGTCAGCGGCTCCAGCCCCTCGTACCACATCCCGGTCGCCCTGCGGCTGACCGGCGACGTCGACACCGAGGCGCTGCGCGCGGCGCTGTACGACGTCCTCGCCCGGCACGAGAGCCTGCGCACCGTCTGCCCGGCCGGGGCCGGCGAACAGCTGGTCCTCGCCGCGGACGCCGCCCTGCCCGACCCGCTGACCACCGAGACCGTGGCACCGGGCGACCTCGACCGGCGCCTGACCGAGGAGGCCCGCCGCCCCTTCGACCTCGCCCGGGACCTGCCGCTGCGGGCCCGGCTGCTCGGCACCGGCGACGACGAGCACGTCCTGCTGCTGGTGCTGCACCACATCGCCGCCGACGGCTGGTCCCTGGCGCCGCTGTACCGCGACCTCACGGCGGCCTACCGGGCCCGCCTGGACGGGCGGGCCCCCGACTGGCCGCCGCTGCCGGTCCAGTACGCCGACTACACCCTCTGGCAGCGCGAGGTGCTCGGCGACGAGAACGACCCCAACAGCCCGGCCGCCCGCCAACTCGCCCACTGGAGCCGGGCGTTGTCGGGTCTGCCGGAGGAGCTGGCGCTGCCCGCCGACCGGCCCCGCCCGGCCGTGGCCAGCCACCGCGGCGCGCTCGTCTCCACCACCCTGCCCGCCCCGCTCCACCGGGCCCTGACCGAGCTGGCCAAGGAGGACCGGGCCAGCCTGTTCATGGTGCTCCAGGCCGCCGTCGCGGCCCTGCTCACCCGGCACGGCGCGGGCACCGACATCCCGCTCGGCACCACCGTCGCCGGCCGCGCCGACGAGGCCCTCGACGACCTGGTCGGACTGTTCGTCAACACGCTCGTCCTGCGCACCGACACCAGCGGCGACCCGGGCTTCCGGGAGCTGCTGCGCCGGGCCAGGGACACCGCCCTGGACGCCTTCGCCCACCAGGACCTGCCCTTCGAACGGCTGGTGGAGGTGCTCAACCCGGCCCGCTCGCTCGGCCGCCACCCGCTGTTCCAGGCGGGCCTCGTCCTGCAGAACAACGCCCGGCCGACCGCCGGCCTGCCGGGTGCCGCCGCCGACCCGGTGACCGTGCACGGCGGCACCGCCAAGTTCGACCTGTTCTTCGGCTTCCGCGAACGCACCGCCGAACGCACCACCGGGGCCGGGCCGGACTCCGGTCCGGCGGGCGCCGCACCGGCCGGCCTCGACTGCGTCGTCGAGTACAGCACCGACCTCTTCGACGAGACGACCGTCCGGGAGCTGACCGTCAGGCTGGAACGGCTGCTCACCGCCGTCGCCGCCGACCCAGACCGGCCCGTCGGCGCGGCCGACATCCTCTCCGCCGAGGAGCACACCCGGCGGGCCGAGGCCGAGGACGGCGGCCCCGCCGGCCCGGTCCACACCCTGCCCGCCCTCTTCACCGCCCAGGCCCGCCGCACCCCCGACCGGCCCGCGCTGCGCTGGGCCGGACCGGAACCGGAGGACCTCGACTACCGCGAGCTGGACGCCCGGTCCGCCCGGCTCGCCCGGCTGCTGGCCGCCCGGGGTATCGGCCCCGAGCGCACCGTCGCGCTCCTGCTGCCCCGCTCCACCGGCCTGGTCACCGCCCTGCTCGCGGTCGGCCGGACCGGCGCCGCCTACCTGCCCGTCGACCCGGACTACCCGGCCGACCGGATCGCCTACATGCTCGACGACGCCGACCCGGCGCTGGTCATCACCGGCACCGAGCTGGCCGGCCACCCCGCCCTCGGCGCCGCCGGCGCCCCGGGCGCCCGGCCGCGGCTGCTGCTCGACGCGCCCGCCACCCGGGCCGAGCTGGCCGCGCTCGCCGACACCGACCTCACCGACGCCGAGCGCACCGCCCCGCTCCGGCCCGACCGCCCGGCCTACCTGATCTACACCTCCGGCTCCACCGGCCGGCCCAAGGGCGTGCTGGTCACCCACCGCGGCATCGCCGACTTCACCACCACCCTGCGCGAGCGCTTCGGCAGCGACGAGCACGCCCGCGTCCTGCAGTTCGCCTCGCACAGCTTCGACGCCGCCTTCTGGGACGTCTGCGCGGCCCTGCTGAACGGCGGCTGCCTCGTCCTGGCCGAGCGCACCCGGCTGCTGCCCGGCCCCGGCCTGGCCGACCTGCTGCGCACCGAGCGGATCAGCCACCTCATCCTGCCCCCGTCCGCGCTGGCCGCCCTGCCGCCGGACGCCCTGCCGGCCGGCACCACCCTGGCCGTCGGCGGCGAGGCCTGCCCGCCCGAGCTGGTCGCCCGGTGGGCACCCGGCCGGGTCATGGTCAACGCGTACGGCCCGACCGAGTCCACCGTCTGCGCCACCCTCAGCCTGCCGCTCGCCGCGCCCGCCGGCGGCCCGGCCGGCGCGCCGCCGATCGGCCGGCCGGTGCGCGGCACCCGGGCCCGGGTCCTGGACGCGGCCCTGCGGCCCGTCCCGGCCGGCGTCCCCGGTGAGCTGTACCTCGCCGGTCCCGGGCTGGCCCGCGGCTACCTGGGCCGCCCGGGGCTCACCGCAGAACGCTTCGTCGCCGACCCCTACGGCCCGCCCGGCACCCGGATGTACCGCACCGGCGACCTGGTGCGCCGACGCGCCGACGGCCAGCTGGAGTTCCTCACCCGGGCCGACGAGCAGGTCAAGATCCGGGGCTTCCGGATCGAGCCGGGCGAGATCGAGGCCGTCCTGGACGCCCGGCCGGAGGTCGCCCGCAGCGCCGTCGTCGCCCACCAGGGCCCCGGCGGCAAGCAGCTCGTCGGCTACCTGGTGCCCGCCGCGCCCGGGACCGCGATCGACCCCGCCGCGCTCCGCCGGGAGCTGGCCGGGACGCTGCCGGACCACCTGGTGCCGGCCGCCCTGGTCGTGGTCGCGGAACTGCCGCTGACACCCAGCGGCAAGACCGACCGCGCCGAGCTGGCCCGGCGCCCGCTCGCCCGCCCCGCGGGCACCGGCCGCACCGCGCCGCGCGACGGGCTGGAGCGACGGATCGCGGAGCTGTGGACGACCCTCCTCGGCCTCGACGGGACGCCCGGCAGCGACGAGAACTTCTTCGACCTCGGCGGGCACTCCCTGCTGCTGGTCGGACTGCAGGGCGCGCTGGCCGAACTGACCGGCCGGCCGGTGCCGATCGTCGACCTGTTCACCCACACCACGGTCGCCGCGCAGGCCGCCCACCTGGGCCGCACCGCACCGACCGCCCCGGACACCGCCCCGGCATCCGGCTCCGCCGACCACGGCACGCCCGACCGGCTCACCGCCGCCCGGGAACGCGCCGCCCGCGCCGAACGCGGCCGCGCCCAGCGCCAGAACCGCGGCCGCCGCCCGGCCGGCCCCTCCCGAAAGGACACCTCCCAGGATGACTGAGACCAGCGCGGCAGCCGAGCACGGGCCGTACGAGGGGGCGGGCGTCGGCGCGGACGACGGGATGGACGACGGGACCGGCGCGGACATCGCGGTCGTCGGCATGGCCGGCCGCTTCCCCGACGCCCCCGACCTCGACCGCTTCTGGGCGAACCTGGTGGCCGGCCACGAGTCGATCCGGGACGTCGGCGAGGCCGAGTACCTCGCGGCGGGCGGCGACCCGGCCGGACTGGACGACCCGTACCTCGTCCGCCGGGCGTCGGTCGTCGACGGGATCGAGCTGTTCGACGCGGAGTTCTTCCACTGCCGGCCCACCGAGGCCGAGGTGATGGACCCGCAGCACCGGCTCTTCCTCGAATGCTGCTACCACGCCCTCGAACAGGCCGGCCACCAGCCCGAGCGCTCCGACGGCCTCACCGGCCTGTACGCGGGCGCCAGCCAGAGCAAGTACTTCCTGGCCAACGTCCAGCCCCGGCTGGCGGGCCGGGCGCTCTCGCTGGACTGGTTCTCGGCGGGCCTCGGCAACGACGCCGGCGCCTTCGCCACCCGGGTGGCGTACGAGCTCAACCTGACCGGGCCCGCCGTCTCGGTGCAGACCGCCTGCTCCACCTCGCTGGTCGCCGTCCACCTGGCCTGCCAGGACCTGCTCAACCACTCCTGCGACACGGCCCTGGCGGGCGGTGCCTCGCTCGACCCGCTGGCGCTGCGCGGCTACCGGCACACCCCCGACGGGCCGCTCTCCCCGGACGGCCGCTGCCGGGCCTTCGACGCCGCCGGGGCCGGGATGTCGCCCGGCAACGGGGTCGGCGTGGTGGTCCTCAAGCGGCTGGCGGACGCGCTGGCCGCGGGCGACCACATCTGGGCCGTCATCAAGGGCTCGGCGATCAACAACGACGGCCGC
Source organism: Kitasatospora sp. NPDC087315 (assembly GCF_044744345.1). Lineage (NCBI taxonomy): Bacteria > Bacillati > Actinomycetota > Actinomycetes > Kitasatosporales > Streptomycetaceae > Kitasatospora > Kitasatospora sp. NPDC087315. The sequence continues at coordinate 639,538 of NZ_JBIUYD010000001.1, forward strand.
CGCAAGGTGGGCTTCACCGCACCCAGCCCGCAGGGCCAGGCCGAGGTGATCCTGGCCGCGCAGGCGGCGGCCGGCGTGGACGGCGACTCGATCGGCTACATCGAGGCGCACGGCACCGGTACCGCGCTCGGCGACCCGATCGAGGTCGCCGCGCTGACCGAGGCGTTCCGCGAGAGCACCGCCCGCGAGCGCTACTGCGCGCTCGGCTCGGTGAAGACCAACCTCGGCCACCTGGACGCCGCCGCCGGGATCGCCGGACTCATCAAGACGGTGCTCGCCCTCCGCCACCGCACGCTGCCCGCCAGCCTCCACTTCGAACGGCCCAACCCCGCCATCGACTTCGCGCACGGCCCGTTCTACGTCAACACCGCGACCGCGCCCTGGCCGGCGCCGGAGCACGGCCCCCGGCGGGCGGCCGTCAGCTCCCTCGGCATCGGCGGCACCAACGCCCACGTCATCCTGGAGGAGGCCCCGCCGGCCGCCGACCGGACGGCCGTCCCGCCGGCCGGTGACGGCTCCGTCGTCCTGCCGGTCTCCGCCCGCACCCCGGCCGCGCTCCAGGAACTGTCCGGGCTGCTCGCCGGACACCTCGCCGCCCACCCCGGGCTGGCCCCCGACGCGGTGGCCCGCACCCTGGCCGAGGGCCGCCGGGACCTCCCGTACCGCAGGGCCGTCGTCGCCCGCACCCTCGGCGAGGCCGCCGAGCGGCTCGCCCGCCCCGACCCCGGCACCGACGGCTCCGGACGCCTGCGGCTGGCGTACCTGCTGCCCGGCGGCGGGGCGCAGCACCCCGGGATGGGCCGGGGGCTGTACACCTCCGAGCCCCGCTACCGGGCCGAGATCGACCGGGCCGCGGCCGTCCTGGAGCCGGTCCTCGGCCAGGACCTGCGCGCCGTGCTGTACGAGGGCGCCGAAGGCCGGGGCGCGTGGTCCTTCCCGGCGCTGGTCGCCACCGAGTACGCGCTGGCCCGGCTGCTGATCGCCCGCGGTGCCCGGCCGGACGCCCTGATCGGCCACTCGCTGGGCGAGTACACCGCGGCCTGCCTGGCCGGGGTGATGACGCTGGAGGACGCCCTGCCGCTGGTCAGCGAGCGGGAGCGGCTGCTCGGGCTGGCCGGCGGCCGCACCCTCAGCGTCGCGCTCGCCGAACCGGCCGTCCGCGAGCTGCTCTCCGGCCCGGCCGGTGCCGGGCTCGGCCTCGCCACCGTCAACGCGCCCGAGGTGTGCGCGGTCTCCGGGCCCGCCGACGCCGTCGAGCGGCTGGAACGCCACCTGAGCGGCCTCGGCGTCGAGCACCGCCGGGTACCGCTGCCCACCGCGCCGCACAGCACCCTGCTCGACCCCGTCCTGGACGCCTACGCGGCCGCGCTGCGGCGGGTCGAGCTGGCGGCGCCGGGCATCCCGTTCTGCGCCGGGCCGACCGGCACCTGGATCACCGACGAACAGGCCACCAGCCACGACTACTGGCTGCGCCAGTTCCGCGAGACCGTGCGTTTCGCCGACGGCGTGGCGGTGCTCCACGCCGAACTGGCGGCCAAGGGCCGCACCGCCCTGGTCGAGGTCGGTCCCGGCCGTTCGCTCTCCCGCTTCGCCCGGCTCGGGCTCGGCGAGTCGGTCACGACCGTCGCCGCGATGCGTCACGCCCAGGCCGAACTGGACGACCGGGACGTCCTGCTGGGCGCGCTCGGCGAGCTGTGGACGCACGGCGCCCCGATCCGCTGGACGGACAGCACGGACAGCACGGACAGCACGGACGCGGCCGGCCCGCTGCCGCGCAAGGTGCCGCTGCCCGGCTACCCGTTCCAGCGCCGCCGCCACTGGATCGACGCGCCGCCCGCCGCCGCCCCGGCCGCCGCCGGGCGGACCGTGTACGTCCTGCCCGAGGGCCTGCGCGACGACAACTACCCCACCACCCGGGCGCTCGCCGCCCGCACCCGCGGGCACCTGGTGATCACCGGCGCGCCCGTGTCCGCGCCCGCCGCCGCCCCCGCCGCCGAGCCCGTGCCCGCGCCCGGCCAGGACGCCGCCGCCCGGCTCGCCGAAGCGGAGGAACGGCTGCGCGCGGCCGCCCCGCCGGCCCCGGCGGGCGAGGAGGAGCGGACGGCCGGGCTCAACCGGCTCTGCACCCTGCACACCCTCATCCACCTGCGCCGTCACGGCCTCGCCGGCGGCCCGGGCGAGACCCGCACCCGGGCCGAGGTGGTGGCCCGCCTCGGCGCCGTCCCCGCCTACCGCAAGCTCGTGCACGCCCTGCTCGACGGGCTGGTCGCCGACGGGGTCGCGGACTTCGACCCGGACACCGACACCCTCCGGTTCACCGAGGGTCTGGCGGCCCTCACCGGCCCGGCCACGGCGGGCCCGGGCGGCGACGACGTCCTCGCGGGCCTCGTCGCGGAGACCGAGCGGTCGCTGACCGCCCGCCACCCCGACCTGGCCGGCGAGCTGGAGCTGCTCCGGGACTGCGTGGCCGCGTACGACGCCGTCCTCGGCGGCACCCGCTCCGGCACCGAGGTCCTGCGCCCCGACGGCAGCGGCGACCGCTCCAGCTCGGGCGCCGAGCGGGTGCTCGCCCACGGCGACGTCGCGGTCTACCGCGAGCTGGTCGCCGAGGAGATGGCCAGGACGGTCCGGGAGGCCGCCGGCCGCCCGCTGCGGATCGTCGAGGTCGGCGGCGGCCAGGGCTATCTGACCTGGCCGGTGGTCGAGGCGCTGCGCGGGGCCGGGCCGGTGGAGTACCACTTCACCGACCTCGGCCGCTCCTTCGTGGTGGCGGCCCAGAAGGAGGCCGCCGACCGGGGCCTGGACTTCCTGACCTTCGGCGTGCTGGACATCGACAAGGGCGCCGCCGCGGCCGAGCTCGGCGGCTTCGACGCGGTGCTCGCCTTCAACGTCCTGCACGCCACCCCGGACCTGCGCCGTACCGTCGGCAATCTGCGGGCGCTGCTGCGCCCCGGCGGCCGGGCCTACATCCTGGAGGCCACCGGCACCCCGCGCGCCGCGACCATGACCGTCGGCCTCTTCGAGGGCTGGTGGTACTTCGACGACGACCTGCGCGAGCACTCCCCGCTGCTGCCCCCGCACCGCTGGGCCGGGCTCCTGTCCACGCTGGGCTTCGACCCCGTCCTCGCCCTGCCGGCCCCCGGCCGTGCCACCGCCCCCGACCACGGCCTGATCATCGGCACCCGGCCCGGCGGCGCCGTCGCGGACGGGCTCGCGGCGGCCCGGCTCGCCGAACTGCGGGCGCTGGGCGCCACCGTGGAACTCCTCGCGGACGGCGAGCTCCCCGGCGATCAGGCCCCCGGCGGTCCGGCGCCGGAGCGGACCCCCGAGGAGGACGCGCCCGGCGCGGCCCCGGCAGCCGCCGGCGGGTCGTTCAACCGTCGCCCCGACCTCGCCACGGCCTACGTCGCCCCCGTCACCGAGCTGGAGAAGCTGGTCACCCGCCACTGGGCCGCCGTGCTCGGCCTCGACGAGGTCGGCGTCGAGGACAACTTCTTCGACCTCGGCGGCGAATCGCTGCTGGTTCTCCAGATGGCGAGCCGGCTGCGTGACGAACTGTCGGTCGACCTCGCCGTCAAGAAGCTGTTCGAGAACCTGACGGTGGCCGCCGTCGTCCGCGAGATCGAGGCCCTCCGGCAGAACGCCGCGCCCGCCCCGGAGCGGATCGCCCCCAGCCGGCGGCGCGGCGGCCGGAGCTGACCACCCGCCGGGTGGGCGGCCGGTTCCGCCCACCCGGCCCCCCGACCCGTTGGTGACCCGCCCCGCGCGGGCGTCCAGGCACCCACACCCCAAGGAGCACCACGATGCCCAGCCCGACGGCCGGCCCCGACGGCCCGTCCGAGCCGCCCGCGACGGCGCAGCCCCTCACCTTCCCGGCGTCGTACGCCCAGGAACGGATGTGGTTCTTCTACCGGCTCGACGCGCGCAACGCCTTCTACAACGTCCCGCTGCTGCTGCGGCTGACCGGGGGCGCCCCGGACACCGGGGCGCTCGCCCGGGCGCTGGGCGACCTGGTGGACCGGCACGAGACGCTGCGCACCACCTTCGCCGACTCCGCCGAGGGTCTGCTCCAGGTGGTCGCCGACGGGCTGGAGCTGCCGCTGGCCACCGTCGACCTGACGGGCGTCGTCGCCGCCGGGGCGGACCTCGCCGCGGACCAGGAGCTGCGCGAGCGGCTGCTCGCGGAGGTCCGGCACCCGTTCGACCTGGAGCGGGGCCCGCTGTTGCGGCCCGTCCTGTTCCGTCTCGGGCCGGCCGACCACCTGCTGCTGGTCTGCGTGCACCACATCGTCATCGACGGCGTCTCGGCGGGCGTGTTCGTCCGCGAGTTCGCCGAGGCCTACCGGGCCAGGGTCACGGGCAGCGCGCCCGGCTGGCCCGCGCTGGAGATCCAGTACGGGGACTTCGCCGAATGGCAGCGCGAGCACCTGGCCGGCGAACCGCTCGCCGAAGGGCTCGCCTACTGGAGCGAACGCCTGGCCGGGGACCTGCCGGTGCTGCGGCTGCCCGCCGACCGGCCCCGGCCCGCCGAGCGCTCCTTCGCCGGCGACCGGCTGGACTTCGTTCTCCCGCCGGACCTCGCCGACGCCGTCAAACGGCTCGCCCGCGATCAGGGCGCCACCCTCTACATGGTGCTGCTGGCCGCGTTCGCCGCCCTGCTGCACCGCACCACGGGGCAGGACGACATCCTGGTCGGCACCCCCTCGGCCAACCGGGACAACGCCCAACTCGACCCGCTCATCGGTATGTTCGTCAACACCCTGCCGCTGCGCGTGGACGCCTCGGGCGATCCGGCCTTCGCCGCGCTGGTCCACCGGGTGCGGGAGGTGAGCCTCGGTGCCTTCGCCCACCAGCACATCCCGCTGGAGAAGATCGTCGAGGAGATCGCCCCGCAGCGCGACCCGGGCGGCAACCCGCTCTTCCAGGTCGTCTTCGCGCTGCAGAACTTCGACCGCCCGGAGATCGGGCTGCCGGGCCTGACCGTCACCCCGGCCACCGTCGCCGACTGGACCTGCCGGTTCGACCAGGAACTGCACCTGTGGGAGCAGGACGGCACCCTGCGCGGCACCCTCGTCTTCGCCACCGACCTGTTCGACCGCCGCACCGCCCGGCGCGCCACCGAGCGGCTGCGGCTGCTGCTGGAGGCCGTGACCGCCGATCCGGGCCTGCCGCTGTCCCGGCTGCCGCTGGCCGAGGACGCCGCCGACCCCGTGGGCTTCGTGGGCGTCACCGCCGCCGTGCCCGGCTACGACCGGGACGCCACCGTCACCGGGCGGTTCGCCGCCCGGGTGGCGGCCACCCCCGCGGCGACCGCGCTGCGCACCGGCCCGGCCGCCCTCACCTACCGGGACGCCGACGCCCGCGCCGACCGGCTGGCCCGGCGCCTGCGCGCGCGGGGCGTGACGCCCGGGAGCCGGGTCGCGCTCTGCTGCGGCCCCGGGGCCGACGGCGCCCTCGCGCTGCTCGCGGTCGTGCGGGCCGGGGCGGTCGGCGTCCCGCTCGACCCCGCCGACCCGCCGCAGCGGCTGACCGCCCTGCTCCGGCGGTCCGGCGCCGCCTTCGTCCTCACCGACGCGCCGCCCGGGACGGCCGGCGCGCTCGCCGCCCGCCCGGCGGCCGACGGCCCGGCACCCGTGGTCCTCGACCTCGCCGCCCTGGCCGGCCCCGACGCCCTGGACGCTGCCGCCCCGGCCGCCGACGCCCCGGCCGCGGACGACGCGCCCGTGCCGCTCACCGGGCGGCACCCGGCCGTCCTGCTCTGCGCCGAGGAACCGCCCGTCGCCGTCGACCACGCCGAACTCGTCCACCAGATCGACCAGTTGGCTGCCGCCGCCGGGCTCACCGCCGCCGACACCGTCCGGCGGTGGGCACCGCCCGGCACCGCCCGGTCGGTCTGGGAGACCCTGCTGCCGCTGCTCCACGGCGCCGCCCTGGCCGTCCCGGCGGGGGAAACCGAGGACGACGGGGCGAGCGTCGCCCTCGCCGTCGACCGCGACCTCGCCCGGCTCGCCGCGCAGCCCCTGCCCACCACCCTGCGCGCGGTGGTCCACACCGGCCGGGCGCTGACGCCCGACCAGACTGCCCGGTACCACGACGCGCTCGGCGCCGTCCTGCGCCCGACCCACACCACGGCCGCGACCGGCCCGCTCGCCGTCGCCGACCCCGGCCGCCCCGGCGCCCTGCGCCCCGTCCGCCCGCTGCGCGTCCTGGACGGGTACGGCCGGCCGGCGCCGCTCGGCGTGTCCGGCGCCGTCCACCTCGCCCCGGCCGCCGACGCCCCGCTCCCCGCCGGGCCGGCCGCCGCCGGCACGCCGACCGGCGACCTCGGCCGGCTCACCGAGGACGGCGACCTGGAGACCACCACCCGCACCCCGGGCCTGGCCCAGGTGGGCGACCACACCCTCCGGCTCGCCGCGCTCGCCCGGCGGATCAGGGAGCTGGAGCCCGTCCGCGACTGCGCCCTGGCCGTCCGCCACAGCACCGCGGGCGTCGCCGAACTGGTCGCCTACGTGGTGCCCACCCGCGACATCGGCGAGGAGTGGATCGTCCGCGCCGCGACCGGGGAACTGCCCGCGGCCCTGCCGCTCACCGCCGCCGTCCTGGTCTCCGACCTGCCGCGGACCCCGGGCGGCGCGCTCGACGAGGCGGCGCTGGCCCGGATCCCCGTCCTCGACGACGACCTGCTGGCCCGCTGGGAGGACCGCTGGCTGACCACCGCCGGCCGCGACCGGGCCGCCGTCTCGCGCGTCGCCCACCGGCCGTCCGGCGGTCCCGCCCGGCGCGTCCGCCCGCCCGGGCCCGCCCGGCCCCCGGTCCGCGCCGCCGACCAGGCCACCCCGGACCTCGCCACCCCGGAGCCGGCCACCCCCGACCGGGCCGCCCCGCCCTCGCTCAGCACCGGCGCCCCGCTGCGGCCCTACCCCGAGTCCACGCTCGGCGCCGTGCTCCGGCGCGTCGCCGGGGCCGCGCAGCCGTCCGGCCTGGAGTACCTCCGCCCCGACGGCACCACCGAGCGGCAGAGCTACCCCGAACTCCTCGACGAGGCGTCCCGGGTGATGGGCGCCCTGCGCGCCACCGGACTCCGGCCGGGCGACCGGGTGCTGCTCCAGCTCGCCGACAACCGGCACTTCGTCACCGGCTTCTGGGCCTGCGTGCTGGGCGGCTTCGTCGCCGTCCCGCTCGCCACGCCCCCGGCCGACCAGCCGGACGGCGCGGTCGCCACCCGGGCCGCCCACGCCTGGCGCTCCCTCGGCGAACCGCTCACCCTCACCGACCGCGCCCACGGCGCCACGCTCCCGGCCGACCGCCGCCGGGCCGTCATCGAGGACCTGCGCACCGGCCCGGCCGACGACGCGCCGCACCGGGCCCGCCCCGACGACCTGATCCTGCTGATGCTCACCTCCGGCAGCACCGGCACCCCCAAGGCCGTCCGGCTCTGCCACGACAACGTGCTCACCCACGCCGCCGCCTCCCGCCAGGCGCACGGACTCGGCCCCGCCGACACCGCCTTCAACTGGATGCCGCTGGACCACGTCGGCGGCGTGGTCATGTTCCACCTGGCCTTCCTGGCCGCCGGCGCCGCCCAGATCCACGCGCCCACCGCCTGGGTGCTCGCCGACCCGCTGCGCTGGATCGAGGCGCTGCACACCCGGCGGGCCACCGCGACCTGGGCCCCCAACTTCGCGTTCGGCCTGGTCAACGACCAGGCCGAACGGATCGCGGGGGAGCGGTGGGACCTCTCCGCGCTGCGCCTGGCGCTCAACGGCGGTGAGGCCGTGGTCGACCGGGTCGCCCGGCGCTTCGTCCGCCTGCTGGCCCCGCACGGCCTGCCCGCCGGGGCGATGCACCCGGTCTGGGGGATGTCCGAGACCTCCTCCGGAGAGGTCTCGGCCCCGCTCTCCGCGACGGCCGGGGCGACGGACGCCCCGACCGAGGTCGGCCGCCCCTACCCCGGCTTCGCGGTCCGGATCACCGACGACACCGACACCGTCGTCCCGGAGGGGACCGTCGGCCACCTCCAGGTCAGCGGCCCGGCCGTCACCCGCGGCTACGACGCCGACCCCGGGCAGAACCGCGAGGCGTTCACCGCCGACGGCTGGTTCCGCACCGGCGACCTCGCCCTGCTCAGGGACGGCGCGCTCACCCTCACCGGCCGGGCCAAGGACGTCGTCATCATCGGCGGCGTCAACCACCCCAGCCACGAGCTGGAGGCGATCGTCGAGGAACTCGACGACGTCCAGAGCTCGTTCACGGCCGCCTGCGCGGTGCGCGCCGAGGGCCGCGACAGCGACGAACTCGCGCTCTTCTACGTCCTCGCGCCCGGCGCCGACCCGGACGCCGCCGCCCGCCGCATCCGCGAGAAGGTGCTGCGCGAGGGCGGGGTCAACCCCGCCCACCTCGTCCCGCTGGACCGCGCGGACATCCCCAAGACGGAGATCGGCAAGATCCAGCGGACCAGGCTGCGCGCCCGCTTCGAGGCGGGGGAGTTCGCCACGACGGCCCTCGGCGACACCCTGCCGAACTGGTTCTTCCAGCCCGTCTGGCAGCCCGCCGCCCTCGTCCACCCGGCCGGGCCCGGGGCGGCCCGCCCCGGCGGACACACCCTGCTGGTCGCGGACGAGGCGGGGCCGGGCGAACGGCTCGCCGCCGCCCTGCGCGCCGAGGGCCACGACACCACCCTCGTCCGGCGCGCCCCGGCCGCCGGCCCCGGCCCGGCCGACGCCCCGCTGGCCACGCTCGACGCCACCGACCGCGCCCAGTGGGACGCCCTCCTGGACGCGATGCCGCCGCTCGGCCGGGTGGTCCACCTGACCACCGGCGCCCCCGACGACGGCCCCGGCGCCGACGGCGTCGAGGAGATCGCCCAGCTCGCGACGGCGCTCGCCGCCCGGCCCGACCGCTACGGCCCCGAACGGCCGGTGGCGCTGTACGTCGTCGCCGCCGACAGCGGGCGCGTCCTGGCCACCGACACCCCGGCCGCGCGCCGCGCCCCCGCCGTCGCCCTGGCGAAGAGCCTCGGCCAGGAACTGCCCTGGCTGCACACCCGGCACATCGACCTCGGCAGCCGTACGGCGCTCACCGCCCCCGGCCCGGACCAGGCGCTCCTCGCCCACCTCGTCGCCGAACTCGCCGCCCCCGCCGGGGACACCGAGGTCGCGCTGCGCCCCGGGCGGGGCCGCGCCCCCGCCCGCTGGGCGCGCCGGCTGCGGCGGCTGCCCGGCGGCGACCTCAAGGCCCCGGCCGCCCCGGTCTTCCGCGACGGCGGGCTCTACGTGATCAGCGGCGGCCTCGGCGGGGTCGCGGTCGAGGCCGCCCGCCACCTGCTCGCCGCCCACCCGGTCCGGCTGCTGCTGCTCGGCCGCACCCCGCTGCCGGCCCCCGCCGACCAGGACCGCCACCTCGCCGAGGGCGGCGAGCTCGCCCGCCGCCTCGCCGCCCACCGCGAGCTGAGCGCCGCCGGCGACATCGCCTACGCCGCCGTCGACATCACCGACGCCGACGCCGTCCGGGCCGTCGTCCGCACCGCCGAGCGCGCCTGGGACACCGAACTGGCGGGCGTGCTCCACCTGGCCGGGCACTTCGCCGAACGGCCGGTGACGGGGGAGACCCCCGAACAGCGCGCCGCCGTCCTGGCCCCGAAGATCCTCGGCGGCTGGGCCCTGCACCAACTGGTCGCCGACCGGCCCGGCGCGCTCTTCCTCTCCTTCTCCTCCGTCAACGGCCACTTCGGCGGCGCCGGGGTCGGCAGCTACGCGGCGGCCAACGCCTACCTCGACGCCCTCGCCGCCCACCAGCGCGACAACTGCGGCATCGACGGCCGCAGCCTGGCCTGGAGCATGTGGGACGAGCGCGGCATGAGCCGGGGCTACGCGATGCGCGAGCTGACCGAGGCCCGCGGCTACCGCATCCTCGGCGTCCGCGAGGCCCTGCGCTCGCTCGACACGGCCCTGTGCCACGACACCCCGCAGGTGCTGATCGGCCTCGACCCCGACGCGCCGTGGATCCGCGCCCAGACCCTCGCCCCGGTCCACCCGCTGCGCACCCCGGCCGCCCACGTCGAGACCGGACCCGCCCCGGCCGCGGGCGCCGCCCCGGACCCCGGCGGCGAACTCCCGGACCGCTACGGCACCCCCGTCGGCTGTGCCGCGCTGCCCGTCGCCGAACTGCCCAGGACCGCGGACGGCGCCATCGACCGCGACCGGCTCGCCCGCACGGGCCCGAGCCCGGACGCCGAGGACGGACCGGACCGGCCGGCCACCGCGACCGAACGCACCGTCGCCGGCATCTGGCGCGACCTGCTCCAGCACGACCGGATCGGCCTGCGCGACAACTTCTTCGAACTCGGCGGCCACTCCATCCTCGCCACCCAGATGCTCGGCCGGCTGCGCACCGCCCTGGGCGTCGACCTGACCGTGGCCGCGCTGTTCCGGAGCCCCACCGTCGAGGGCCTGGCCGCCCAGGCCGACGGGGCGGGCCCGGACGGCGGCGCCGACCCGGTGGCGGGCGGCATGCTCGACGTCCTGCTGCCGCTGCGCCCGGCCGGCTCGGGCACGCCGCTGTTCTGCGTCCACCCCGGCGCCGGGGTCGGCTGGCCGTACGCCGCCCTGCTCGGCGGCCTCGACCCGGACCGCCCGGTCTACGGCATCCAGGCCCGGGGCCTGCTGCCCGGCGAGCGGCCGGCCGGCTCGGTGCGGGAGATGGCCGACGACTACCTCCGGCAGATCAGGACCGTCCACCCGCACGGCCCGTTCCATCTGCTCGGCTGGTCCTTCGGCGGTCTGGTCGCCCACGAGATGGCCGTCCGGCTGCGGGCGGCGGGCGAGCCGACCGGGCTGCTGGCGATGCTCGACTGCCTCCCGATGGGCGCGCTGCCCGGACGGCCCCCGCTGCCCGCCGCCGAGGAGCTCGAACGCGTCCTGCTGGGCATCCTGCTCGCCTCCTCCGGCGCGGCCCGCCCGGCCGGCCCGGACGGCGGCCCGGACGACGCCCCGCCGGACCGGGCCGGGGTACTGGCCGTCCTCCAGCGCGAGGACAGCACGCTGCGCGGGCTGGACGACCGGGCGGTCTCGGCGCTGCTCGCCGTCATGGCCAACGACACCGCGCTCGGCTACGCCTTCGTGCCCGGCCACTACGACGGGGACGCGCTGTTCTTCCACGCCTCCGAGGGCACCGTCGGTGCCGGCCCGGAGACCGGGCCGTCCGCCCGGGCCTGGCGCCCGTACGTGGCCGGGCGGATCAGGGACCACGCCGTCGCGGGCGCGCACGGCGACATGCTGCGGCCCGAGGCGGCCGCCGACATCGCCCACCTCATCGAGACCGAACTGAAGGGAACACACCGGTGACGAACCCGTTCGAGGACCAGTCGGCCGACTACCTGGTGCTGGTCAACCAGGAGAACCAGCACTCGCTCTGGCCCGCCGCGCTCGCCGTGCCGGCCGGCTGGCGGACCGCGCACGGCCCGGCGGACCGCGCCGCCTGCGTCGCCCACGTCAACGAGCACTGGCTGGACCTGCGCCCGGCCGCGCCGGCCGGACCGCGATGAGGCGGCCCGACCCCGCCGGACCGGACTCGCCCACCGGGCGGGCCCGGTCCGGGCCGGACGCCGTCGACCCGGGCGCCGCCGGGCCCGCGGCCGAGCTGCTCCGGGTCCGCCGCCCGGCCGCACCGGAGCTGCGGCTGTTCGTGCTGCACCACGCCGGCGGCTCCCACGTGGGCTACCGGCCCTGGGCCCCGCTGCTGCCCCCGGAGTGGGAGGTGTGCCTGGTCGAGGCGCCGGGGCGGATCGGCCGGTCCGGGCCGCCCTGCCGCACGGCCGACGAGCTCGCCGGGGCGCTGCTGCGCGGGCTGTCCGGCGAACTCGACCGCCCGTACGCGCTGTTCGGCCACAGCATGGGCGCCATCGCCGCCTACGAGCTGACCCACGCGCTGCACCGGCGCGGGCTGCCGCTGCCCGAGTGGCTCGGCCTCTCCGGGCTCGCGGCGCCCGAGCACCACCCCCGGCGGGTCTCCGGCTTCGACCTCTCCGACGACGACCAGCTGCGGTCCGCCGTCGAGGCGATGGGCGGCACCCCGCGCGCGATCCTGGACGACCCGGAGTTCTGGCCGCTGCTGGCCCCCGTCCTGCGGGCCGACTTCGGACTCGTCGAGTGCTGGCGCCCGGACCTGGACCGGGAGCCGCTGCCCGTCCCGCTGGCGGTGTACGGCGGCGAACGGGACGAGGTCACCCCGCCGGGCCTGCTGCCCGGCTGGGCGGCCCGGACGACGCGCTTCCTGGGGACCAGGCTGCTGCCCGGCGCGCACTTCTACTTCCAGCCGGCCCCGACCCCGCTGCTGCGGCTGGTGGTCGAGGACGTCAGGGCCGCCCGCTGAGCCTGCGCGCCGAGTCCACGGCAAGGGGCCCCGTCGACGACGGGGCCCCTCACCGTGCACCACGGGCCCGTCAACCGGCCGTCCGCAGCAGCTTCTTGACGATCTTCCCGGCCGGGTTCCTCGGCACCTGCTCGATGAACTCGACCCGCCGGGGCCGCTTGTAGGGGGCCAGCAGCCCGGCCGCGTGCCGCAGCAGCTCGGCCGCGCCGACCTCGCCGTCGGCCACCACATAGGCCAGCGGCACCTCGCCGTAGTCCTCGTCCGGCACCCCGACCACCGCGACGTCGGCCACCCCGGGGTGGGAGCGCAGCGCCCGCTCGATCTCCGTCGGGTAGACGTTCTGCCCGGCCCGGATGATCAGGTCCTTGCTCCGGTCGACCAGGTGGATCCGGCCGTCCCGGTCGATGAACCCGAGGTCGCCGGTGAGGGTCCAGCCGTCGACGGTGATCTCGGCGGTGGCCTCGTCGTTGCCCCAGTACCCGCGCATCACGCCCGGCCCCCGGACGCCGATCTCGCCGATCTCGCCCGGCCCGGCCTCGCCGCCCCGGGCGTCCAGCACCCGCGCCGACATCCCGGGGATCACCCGGCCGCTCGGGATGATGTCGGGGATCCGGTCCAGCGGGGGGTGCTCCTCGGGGCCGAGGGTGACGAACGGACCCCCGACCTCGGTCATCCCGTACACCTGGCGGAAGCCGCAGCCCAGTTCCTCCAGCGCCTCGCCGTACACGTCGACCGGCATCGGCGCCGCGCCGTACAGGATCTCCCGCAGCGAGGAGAGGTCCGTGCCCTGCCGCGCCCCGGCCCGCAGGATGAAGCGCAGCATCTGCGGCACCAGCCAGACGTGCGTGGCGCGGTTCTCCTCGATGGCGGCGAGCGCGGTCTGCGGCTTGAAGCCCGGCATCAGCACCACGGTGGCCCCGGCGGCCAGGTACGTCAGCGAGACGACCACGCTCCCGTGGTACAGCGGGCAGCAGTTGACCAGCACCATGTCGTCCTCGGGCCGGGCGAGCGCCAGCCAGCCGAGCGCGATCGCGCGGAACGACGCGTGGTCCACCGTGACGCCCTTGGCCTGGCCGGTGGTGGCCGAGGTGTGCAGGATCGCGGCGAGCGCGTCGTCCGGCACGGCCGGCAGCCCGGGGGCACCGGCCCCGCCGTCGCCGTCGGCCAGCGCGGCGTACTCCGCGCCGTCCAGGGCGATCCGCAGCCGCACCGGCAGATCCGGGTGCCGGCCGAGCAGTTTCCCTTCGCCGACGATCGCCGCCGGCCCGGTGCGCTCGACGATCCCGCCGATCTCCGCGGTCGTCAGACTGTGGTTGAGCGGCACGAACAGGACGCCGATCCGGGCCAGCGCGAAGTACGTCTCCAGCACCTCGATCCGGTCCAGCGACAGGACCGCGACCCGGTCACCGGCCCGCAGACCCAGCCTGGCGAACCCGTGGGCGAGGCGCAGCGTCCGGTCGTGCAGCTCGCTCCAGGTCACCGAGCGCCGCTCGTCCACGAGGGCCCGGCGGTCCGGGTAGCACTGGCGGTTGCGCTCCAAGAGCTGGGTCAGCCACATCAGGCGGGACCGCCGTGCCCGGCCAGGAACCGCTCGTAGTCGGCGATCGTCGAGAGCCCCTCCAGGTCCCCGGCGGTCACCTCCGCCCCGGTGTGCTGTTCGATCAGCAGGACCAGGCGCACCATGTCGCCCGAGTCGATGCCGCTGGCGGTGAGATCGGCGGTGTCCTCGATCGCGTCGGCGAACTCCGGCAGGCCGGTCAGGTCGACCAGCATCTTTCGTACAGTGCTCATGCCCTGCCTCTCGTAGCGGTCCCGTGCGGGGCCTTGCCGCCCCCGGGCGTGTCTGACCCGCCCTTACAGAGGAGCGGTCGCGGCCTGACCAATCCCTGTCATGTCTGTGATCAGCATCACTGGCGCGGTTGTACGGCCGGGGGATGGAGCACCCCGCCCCGCTCCTCCTCTACCCGTGAAGGCACGCGCCGGGCCGTCGGCCGGAGCGTGCGTGCGACGAGGAGGAGCGAGGGGTGATCCGGGTGCGTTCAGGGCCCGTGGAGGAGGCCGGCCGGGCACCGGCCGGGCCGGCGCCGGACGACGGCGACGGCACCGCAGGACAGCGGCTGGAGGAGCACTTCGAGGCGCTGCTCGCCGCCGACGAGCGGATCGAACCGCGCGACTGGATGCCGCCCGGCTACCGGATGATGCTGCTGCGCCAGATCGCGCAGCACGCCCACTCCGAGATCATCGGCATGCAGCCGGAGGGCTCCTGGATCACCCGCGCGCCCTCGCTGCACCGCAAGGCCTCGCTGCTGGCCAAGGTGCAGGACGAGGCCGGGCACGGGCTCTACCTGTACGCGGCGGCGGAGACCCTGGGCGCCTCCCGCGAAGACCTGCTCGACGCCCTGCACCGCGGCCACCAGCGGTACGCCGCCACCTTCAACCACCCGGCCCTGACCTGGGCCGACACCGGCGCCATCGCCTGGCTGACGGACGGCGCGGCGGTGGTCAACCAGGCCCCGCTCTGCCACACCTCGTACGGCCCCTACGGCCGGGCCATGCGCCGGGTCTGCCAGGAGGAGGCCTTCCACGTCCGCCAGGGCTACGACGTCCTGTGGGCGCTCTGCCGGGGCACGGCCGGGCAGCGGGCGATGGCGCAGGACGCCGTCGACCGGTGGTGGCTGCCGGCCGTCGCGCTGATGTTCGGCCCGCCCGACACCGAGGCCGGCGGCCTGGACAGGCGCACCGCCGCCATCGGCGCCGGGGTCTCCCGCCGCTCGCTGGCCTGGGGCATCAAACGGCACACCAACGACGAGCTGCGCCAGCGGTTCGTCGACAACGCCGCCCCGCAGGCCGAGCGGCTGGGCGTGACCCTGCCCGACCCGGCGATCCGCTGGAACGAGGAGCGCGGGCACTACGACTTCAGCCCGATCGACTGGCAGCTGTTCCGGGACGCCCTCGGCGACGACTCGCAGTGCGCCCGGGCCCGGCTGGCCCACCGGGTCGCGGCGCACGAGAACGGCGCCTGGGTCCGCGCCGCGGTGGACGCCTACGCCGCCCGCCTCGACGAGGACGGCACCCTGCCGGACGCGGCGCGGCCCGAGGCCGCCGAACCGGCCGGGCGGCGGTCATGACGGCGGCGACGCGGGGGAGCGGACGGGTGCAGACGCCCTGGGAGGTGTTCATCAGGCCGCGCCGCGGCCTGTCCCACCAGCACGTGGGCTCGGTCCACGGCGCCGACGCCGACATGGCGCTCGCCAACGCCCGTGACCTGTACGTCCGCAGGGGCGACCCGGTGTCGATCTGGGTGGTGCGCAGCGACGCCGTCCGCGCCTCCTCGCCCGCCGAGAAGGACCCGCTGTTCAGCAACGCCGCCGACAAGCCGTACCGCTACCCGGAGCACTACGTCTCCCTCACCGAGGACGGCGCCCATGACGACTGACACCACACCGGCCCGCCCCGCCGCCCCGGGCCCCGCCCCCCACCCGGACCCCGACCCGGACCTGGCCGGCTACGCGCTGCGGCTCGGCGACGACGCCCTGGTGCTCTGCCAGCGGCTCTGCGGCTGGATCACCCGCGCCCCGACCATCGAGGAGGACCTGGCGCTCTCCAACATCGCGCTCGACCTCCTCGGCCACGCCCGCACCCTGCTCTCCTACAGCGGGCAGCGCGACGGCACCGGACGCGGCGACGACGACCTCGCCTACCGCCGCACCGAGCGCGAGTTCCGCCACGTGCTGCTGGTCGAACTGCCCGACCCGGACTTCGCCGCGACCGTCGTCCGCCAGCTGGTCTTCTCCCACTACGCCGGACTGCTCTACACCGCGCTCGCGGACTGCGCCGACCCCGTCCTGTCCGGCTTCGGCACCCGCGCCGCCGCCGAGGTCGAGTACCACCGGATGCACGCCGCGCAGTGGACCGTCCGGCTGGGCCGCGGCACCACCGAGAGCCGCCGCCGGATGACCACCGCCCTGGACGCGCTCTGGCCCTACACCGACGAACTGTTCGAGGAGGACGGGCCGAGCACCCGGCTCGACGCCGCCGGCACCGCCGTCGCCCCCGCCCGGCTGCGCGACGCCTGGCAGCGCGAGACGGCCGCCGTGCTCGCCACCGCGGGACTGGCCGTCCCCGCCCCCCGCTGGCGGGCCACCGGCGGACGGGCCGGCCTGCACACCGAGGCGTTCGCCCCGCTGCTCGCCGAGTTCCAGTCGGTCCACCGCCAGTACCCCGGCGGCACCTGGTGACCGCGCCGGCCACCCCGGCCGCGCCGGACCTCGACCGCGTCCGGGCCCGCGTCGCCACCGTCCCCGACCCGGAACTGCCGATGATCACGCTCGCCGACCTCGGTGTGATCCGCGCCGTCGGCCTGGCCCCCGACGGCGCGGTCGAGGTGGTCATCACCCCGACCTACCTCGGCTGCCCCGCGCTGCCCGCCATGACGGAGGCCATCCGGGAGGCCCTGGCCGACTGCGGCCACCCGGACGGCCGGGTCCGCCAGGAGCTCACCCCCGCCTGGACCACCGACGCGATCACCCCCGAGGGCCGCCGCCGGCTCGCCGAGCACGGCATCGTGCCCCCGGGCCCCGCCACCGCGCCCCTGCCGCTGCGCCTCGGCCTCGGCCTGCCCTGCCCCAACTGCGGCTCGGCCGCGACCAGGCCGCAGAGCCCGTTCGGCGCCACCCGCTGCCAGGCCGTGCTCGTCTGCACCGCCTGCCGGGAGACCTTCGCCCACCTGAAAGCGATGTGACGACCCGTCATGACAGCGATAGCGGCGGCCGCCCCGCCCCGCACGCCCGGCTGGCACCGGCTGCGCGTCGCGGGCCTGGACCGGCTCACCGACGACGCCGTGGCGATCCGCCTCGACCTGCCCGACCCGCTCGCCCCGGCCTTCGCCCACCGGCCGGGACAGCACGTCGTGGTCCGCCACCGGGGGCCGCGGGGCGAACTGCGCCGCAGCTACTCGCTCTGCCCGCCGCCCGGCGAACCGCGGACGCTGCGCCTGGTCGTCCGCCGGCTCGGCCCCGGCGGCTTCGCGGACCACGCCACGACCGCGCTCGCCGCCGGCGACACCCTCGAACTCTCCACGCCCACCGGCGGGTTCGCCCTCGCCGACCGCCCCGGCGAGCACCATGTGATGATCGGCGGCGGCAGCGGCATCACCCCGCTGCTCGCCATGGCCGCGCACGCCCTGCGCACCGACCCGCACGCCAGGGTCTCCCTGGTCCACGCGGTGCCGACCGCCCGCGCCGCCCTGCTCGCCGACGAACTCGCCGACCTCAAGGACGCCCACCTGCGGCGGTTCACCGCCCTCCATGTGCTCTCCCGCGAGAGCCGGGAGAGCGAACTGCTCTCCGGCCGGATCGACGAGGAACGGCTGCCCGGCCTGCTGACCCTGCTCGGCGCCGCCCCCGGCGACCCGTGCTCCTTCTACCTCTGCGGCCCCTGGGGGCTGGTGCGGACCGCCCGGTCGGCGCTCGCCCGCTGGGGCGCCGAACCGGACCGGATCCACTGCGAGTTCTTCACCGCCGACGACACCCCGGCACCGGCCGCCGCCCCCGACGCCCGCACCGCGGGCCGCCCGATCACCGTACGGCTGGCCGGCCGCACCAGCGCGGTCACCATGGCACCCGGCGACCGCGTCGTCCTGGACGCGGTGCTGCGCGCCCGGCCCGAGACCCCGTACTCCTGCCGCGACGGCCTCTGCGGCGCCTGCCGGGCCAGGGTCGTCCGCGGCGCCGTCCGGATGGACCGCCACTACGCGCTCGGCGAGCGCGAGGTGGCCGAGGGCTGCGTGCTCACCTGCCGGGCCCGGCCGGAGCCGGACGCCACCGGCGAGATCGCCCTCGACTTCGACCTCTGACACCGCTGACCGGCCGTCCCGGTCGACAGCCCCGATTCCCACGGAGTCCTCATGACCGACGCACCGTTCCTGGAATTCCAGGGAGTGACCCCCTACGAGGACTACGTCCACGCGGACCTCCTCGCCTCGCTCCAGCAGCCGCTGACCGACGCCCCCGACGAGATGGGCTTCCTGGTCACCGCACAGGTGATGGAGCTGTGGTTCGCCCTCACCGTGCACGAGTGGCGCTCCGCCGGAGAGGCGCTGTCCAAGGACGACCCCGAGGCCGCGCTCGACGCCCTGCGCCGCAGCGCCCGCGCCCACCGGGCGCTCAACGACTCCTGGCACCCCATCGCGACCCTCACCCCCGGCCGCTTCAACTCCTTCCGCGCCGCCTTCGGCAAGGCCTCCGGCTTCCAGTCGGCGATGTACCGGCAGATGGAGTTCCTGCTCGGGGACAAGTCCCGCCCGATGGTCGACTCCTACCGGGGCCACCGGGCGGCGCACGAGGCGCTGGAGGCCGCGCTCGTCCGGCCGTCGCTCTACGACGAGGTGCTGCAGTTCCTGTACCGCCGGGGCCTGCCCGTCCCCGAGGCGGTCCGCGAGCGCGACGTCACCGAGCCCTACCGCCCGGACCCGGGCGTCGAGGAGGTGTGGCGCCGGATCTACGCGGGGCCCGCGCACGACCCGCTGCTCACCCTGGCGGAGACCCTCACCGACATCGCCGAACTGGTGCTGCGCTGGCGCGCCGACCATGTGCTGGTCGTCCGGCGGGCGATGGGCGCCAAGACGGGCAGCGGCGGCTCACCGGGCGTGGTCTGGCTGGAACAGCGCGCCGCCCGGCCGGTCTTCCCCGAGCTCTGGACGGCCCGCAGCCATGTCTGACGCCCCCGGCACCCCCGATGTCCCGGCCCCCGCACCCCGCGTCCGCCCGCCGCTCTCCGCCCAGGGCGCCGAGGAGGAACGCCGCGTCCTCTCCCTGAAACCGGTGCTCGCGCCCGCGCGCGGCTCCTACGGCGGCCATCCGCACCAGACCTACGACCTCTGGACGGCGAACCGGCCGGACGCCCCGCTGGTCGTGCTGCTGCACGGCGGCTACTGGCGCTACGACCGGCTGCACCTGACGCCGTTCGCCGCCCACCTCGCCCGCCAGGGCTTCGACGTCCTGCTGCCGGGCTTCCGCCGCGCGGGCGGCGCCGGCGGCTACCCGGCGACCTTCGACGACGTCGCCCGGGCCGTGGACACCCTGCCCGCCGGGCGGCCCTACATCCTGGCCGGCCACTGCTCCGGCGGGCACCTGGCCCTGTGGGCCGCCGCCCGGGCGCTGCTCCCCGAGGACTCGCCCTGGTGCAGCACCCGGCTGCCGGACGCCGTGCTCGGGCTCGCGCCGATCACCGACCTGGCCGGCGTGATCCGCGACGGCCTCAGCGACGACGCCGGGCTGCTCCTGCTCGGCGGTGACGGCCCGGCCGTCGAACGGCTGCCCGCGGTGGACCCGCTGACGCTGCTGCGCGGCGCGGGCACCACCGGCGTGCCGACGGTCGTCCTGCGCGGGGCGAACGACGAGGAGCTGCCGCACGACCAGTTCACCGGCTACCTGGCCGCGCACCGGGACGCGCGGGAGATCGTGCTGCCGGGCACCGGGCACTACACCCTGATCGAGCCGGGCTCGCCGGCCGCCGGCTCCGTCGTCCGGGCGCTCACCGACCTCGCGGCCGGCCTGCCCGGCCGAACCCCGCCCGGCCGCACCGCCTGACCGAACCCGGCCCGGCCGAACCACCTGGCCAGGGGGCGGGGTTCGGCCCACGGGGGGCACGCTGTGAGAAGACGCCGTCCACCCCGCTGCGGCACGATGGCCGGGCCACCGCGTCCACCCGGACCGGCCGGCTGAACGGGACCGTCGTACGGCCGAGGGTGGAGGGCTCATGCTGGTCTGTGTCACGGGGGGAACCGGGTTCGTCGGCGCCCATTCGGTAGCGGCGGTTCTCGCGGCGGGCTGCCGGGTACGCCTGCTGGTCCGCGATCCGGCGGCGGTGGGCCGGGCGCTCGGGCCGCTGGGCGTCGACCCGGCCCGGGTCGAGGTGGTGGTCGGCGACGTCACGGATCCCGACGCGGTGGCCCGGGCGGTCACGGGAGCGGACGCGGTGCTGCACGCGGCCTCCGTCTACTCCTTCGACAGCAGGAAGTACGCGCAGGTGCGCCGCGTCAACGTGCAGGGCACCGGGCTGGTCATCGAGGCCGCCCGCCGGGCCGGGGCCGACCCGGTCGTCCATGTCTCCAGCGTCGGAGCGCTCTTCCCCTCCCCGCAGGCCGAGCTGGGCGCGCACTCGCCGGTCGGGCGGCCGCGGGAGGCCTACCTGGCGAGCAAGGCGGCGGCCGACCTGCTCGCGCGCGGGCACCAGGAGGCGGGCGCCCCGGTGGTGATCAGCTACCCGCCGGCGCTGCTGGGGCCGCACGATCCGTACCTGGGTGACCAGAACGCGCGGCTGCGCAACGAGTTGCGCGGCCTGATGCCGCTCTGGCCGTCGGGCGGGCTCCCGCTCGGGGACGTCCGGGACACCGCGGCCCTGCACGCCGCGCTGGTCACCAGGCCGGCCGGCCGAGTCCCCGCCGCCGACCGGTACTTCGCGCCCGGGCGGTTTCTGACGACCCGTCAGTATGTCGAGGCGGTGGGGGAGGTGACCGGTCGGTGGCTGCCGGCCGGGTATCTGCCCGCCCGGGCGATGTTCCCGGTCGGCCGACTGGTCGGGCTGCTGCAGCATGTGTGGCCGTGGTACATCCCGGCGGAGTTCGGCGCGGTCTACACCTGCGCGGTGGCGGCGCCGGTGGCCGCGGACGCGCCGTCGCTGGGGCTGCGGGCGCGACCGCTCGCGCAGACCCTGGCCGACACCGTCGGCTGGCTGCACCGCTCGGGGCGGATCTCCGCCCGGCAGGCCGGCCGGGCGGCCGGCGGGCACCCGGATACCGTCGCGTCCGGCCGGGTCTGAGCGCGTCCGGGTCGGTGCGTCCGGTCCGGGCGAGGCCGGTCCGAGCGAGGCCGGGCGGGCCCGGTCGGAGGCGGGCCGGGGCGGGACCGGCGGTCGGGCTTCCGGCGGCGGGACACCCTGGTCCCGGCCTGCTCCCCGAGGCCGTCCGCGGTGGGGGTGACGCGGCAGGGCACGGCTCGGCGGGCATGGTCGGCAGGGCACGACACGGCACGGTGGGGCGTGGTCGGCCGGTTCGTTCGACGGCACACCGGCCGGCGGTCCGGGGTGACGGGTCTCGGTCCGGCCGTCAGGCCGGGTACGCCTGCTGGGTCAGCTCGGACCGCGCCTCGCGGCTCCACGGCGAGGACGCCGCGGGTGTGCACGCGGATCCCGAGAAGTGGCAGTCCAGTTCGGGCAGGGCGAGCAGGATCGGCATGTCCAGCAGACAGAGCGGTCTGGTGTCGATGTCGGCCTCGGCGCGGCCGCTGCGGACCGTCATCGGCGCGCTCGACCCGACGAACAGCGGCTGGTGCGAGCGCCGGCGGGGCTGGGAGTCCAGCGCGAGGACGGTGGCGCGGACGTACCAGAGCCCGTCGGGCAGCGCGTCGAGCCGGTAGCGCCCGGGGCCGTTCAGGACGGCGCAGGCCACCGGGAAACCCTGCACGATCGGTTCCTTGAAAGCCCCGACATAGACCCGGACGGCGCCTTCGGTGGGCGGCACGGTGACCGATCCGGTGACCGTGGAGACCCGTTGTCCTAAACCTGCCGCCGGCGGGCGGTTAATATCGTGAATTCCGGTTCGGGTAAACGCGCGAAATCGCGCCGGCGACATTCCGACGCTCCGGGTGAAACGGCTGGTGAATGTTCCGAGGCTGTTGTAACCGACCTGATAGGAGATGTCGGTGACGCTCAGCAGGGTGTGCTGGAGCAGGCCCTTGGCCTTGAACAGGCGGATGGCGGTCAGGAATCTGCCGGGGGAGGTGCCGGTCTGGTCTCTGAAGACACGGGAGAAGTAGAACTTGCTGAGGATGGCGGTGTCGGCCAGGTCGGCCAGCGAGAGCGGCTCGTTGTAGTGGTCCCACATCGTGTTGATCGCACGCTCGACAGCAGCCCGCATGACATCTCTCCAATCGGGGGAAGAGGTGCGCGGCATGAGACCGCGGGCGCCGCGGGAAGCGGCGCCCGGATCAGATGGCGCATGGAACCGGCCGGGCGCAGCCTCCGTCGAGCCTGTGGCGGCGCGCGGCCGTGGAATTCCGCCGATTCGGCGGGACGCTCTGTTCCGTTAGTGGAGAAACCGTCGTCAATTTGTGATGCCCCCGTGTTATGGGCCGTTACGTTAGCGGAGTCGTATGTCGAACTCAAGGTCACGCCCGAGGTTCGGGTCATGCCCGGGCGGGGTAGCCCTCAATGGCCGGTGACGTCCTTCCGGCCGGTCTGCCGGTAGGTCCGGTCGCCGATTCGGCGGGCCGCCTCGAAGCTCGCCCAGGCGGTGATTTCGACGATGTCGCGGTCGGTCCGGCCGGGCCGCGCGGCGGCGACGGTCCGGTCGTCGACGCGGTAGGAGGCCATCGCGCTGAGCAGGGCCAGCCGGCCCGCCGGCCGGTCCTCGGCCGACAGGCCGGCCAGCGCCCGCTCCGGCCAGGGGGTGCCGAGCCCCGGCGGCTGCCCGTCCCACTGGTCGAGTTCGGCGGTCACCACGGTCCGGACGGCGGCCGGAACGGCCCGGCGGCCGGCCTCGTCGAGGGCGGCGCAGGCCCGGGCGAAGGCGTCCGCGACGCTCGGCTCGCCCGCCGCCCAGCGGAGGTCCTCCGGCAGCTCGGCCGCGGGGAGCAGGCCGTGATTGCGCGAGCGCGGGGAGGCCGTCCGGCCCGCCGAGCGGATCAGCCAGGTGAGCACCCGCAGGACCGGGCCGAGCGAGGTCCTGGGGGCGCCGGGCGGCAGCGGGACTTCGCTCAGGAAGACGTTGACCATCCGGTTGAGGTAGTGCATCACCACCAGGGTCCCGATCAGTTCGGGCACTTCGTCCGCCGGGATGGGGTCGGGCAGCCCGTCGCCGCCCGCGACGGTGGCGGGCTGCCCCGGACCGGCGCCGCCGCCGGGCAGCAGCACCGCCAGGGTCGCGGCGTGCATCCGGACGCAGAAGGGGCAGGAGTTGGCCTCGGAGACCGCGACGGCCACCGCCTCCTTCGCCGCCCGCCGCGCCCGGCCGGGGGCGACCAGCGAGGCGCGGAGGATCAGCCAGCTCGCGGTCATCACGTCCGGCGCGGGGGAGTGCAGTGCGATGGGAGGGGCGAGCACCCCGAAGTCGCGCTCCACCTCCCGGTAGACGCGGCGTACGGGCAGTCCGCCGCTGTGGTAGCCGGCCGGCGAGACGTGGCGGATCTGGGCGAGCGACAGGTTGCGCAGCCCGCGTTGGACGATTCTTCGGTGCACGCGGTTCCCCTGTAGTAGGTGTGTGGGCCGGAGGGACGGGAACGGGGCCGGACGTCCGGTGGGCGCCGGCGGGACCGGCGGTGGTTGGGGAGTCCGACTGAGTGACAGTCAGGAACGTTCGGTGGACCGCATGTTAAGGGATCGGGAAGAAAGCTCGCACAAATCGCTCGAACATGCGGTCACCGATGGTCCAGCGCATCCGGGGCAGCAGCCGGGACGGGACCCCGATCCGGTACCTGATCCTCGGGTTGTCGCTGGCCACCGCCCGCTCCACGACCTTGGCGACCGTCTCGGCCCGGACCGCCATCCGCCCGCGGCCGGTGGGGTGTTCGGTCTCGCGGTAGGCCCCGTGCCAGTCGACGAAGTGCTCCCAGAACGCGTCGTACAGGCCGGACTTCTCCTGGCCGGACATCCCGAGGTCGGCGACGCTGGTCGGCACGAAGCCGCCGAGGATCGGCGAGGGCTCGACCAGGACCACCTTGATCCCGACATGGGCGACCTCGTGCCGCAGCGAGTCCCCGATGGCCTCCAGCGCGTGCTTGGTGGCCTGGTAGTAGCCGCGCCCGGGGGTGGCGAACTGCCCGAAGATCGAGGACATCATCACGATCCGGCCCTGCCCCTGCTCGCGCATGCCGGGCAGGACCAGCTGGGTCAGCCGGGAGAGCCCGAAGACATTGGTCTCGAACTGCCGGCGGACCTCCTCGATCGGCGTCTCGCCGATGGTCCCGTTGAGGCTGTAGGCCGCGTTGTTGACGAGCACGCCCACCGCGCCGTGTTCGGCGGTGATCCGCTCCACCGCCGCCAGCATCGACTTCTCGTCGGTCACGTCCAGGCGCATCGTGGTGATGCCCTCCGCGGCGAGCGGCGCGAGCATCTCGGGGTCGCGGGCGGTCGCGTACACCGGCCAGCCGGCCCGGTGCAGCCGGAGTGCGACGGCCCGGCCGGTGCCCGAGGAGAGGCCGGTGCCGGAGGAGGCGCCGGTGAGCAGAACGGCGCGGGAGGCGTTCACCGGGCGGCGTCCTCGGTGTCCCCGGCGTCCCCGGTCGCCTGCTCCCCGGTGTCCTGCTCCTCGGTGTCCTGCCGGGAGATCCGGCT
Source organism: Kitasatospora sp. NPDC087315 (assembly GCF_044744345.1). Classification (NCBI taxonomy): domain Bacteria; kingdom Bacillati; phylum Actinomycetota; class Actinomycetes; order Kitasatosporales; family Streptomycetaceae; genus Kitasatospora; species Kitasatospora sp. NPDC087315. The sequence continues at coordinate 664,237 of NZ_JBIUYD010000001.1, forward strand.
CTCGCGGACCGTCGTGCCGAGCCCGAGGCCGTCGACCAGCCGCGTGATGAAGTTGAACAGCGCGGCGACGAAGACCGCCTCCAGCAGTTCCTCGTCGTTCCACCCCGCGGCGGCGGCCCGCTGCCAGTCCTCGTCGGTGACCCGGTAGGCGCCGGTGGTCACCTTGGTGACCAGCCGCAGCAGTTCGGCGGTGGGCGCGTCGACGGGCAGCTCGTCGGGGGAGCTCGCGACGGTGATGGCGTCGGCGAGCTCCTTGCTGCCGCCGAACTGGAGCAGGAACCAGTTGTGCGTCCCGACGCAGTACGGGCAGCCGCAGACCTTCGACGTCCAGGCGGAGATGAGTTCCCGGGTGCCGCGCGGCAGCACGCCGTCGCTGAAGACCCCGGAATAGCCGGCGAGTACCACCTCCAGGAGGGCCGGCCGGGCGGATACCAGCCGGAACATGTCCGGAACGAAGGGAAGCTTCGTCGTCTCCTTGATGCGCTCGTACAGTTCCGCGGTGCGGCCGGTGGCCTCGGATTCGGACACCATCGGGACACGGACCCCGGGGATCTGCTGCTGCTCCGTCATGCCAATCTCTCCTGCTCTCCGAGTGGTTCGGATATTCCGCGGACGGTGATTTCGGTGCTTTGCTTTCCCACGATGGTGGCACCGGGCGGTCGGTCTGGTGTCTCCGAGATTGCCCTCTGCCAGGTGGATTGAACGACCGGTCGGCCGGTTGGTCAAAGGCCGGACCGGGCACGGGTATTGGTCATTTCGGCCGACCGGCGTCCCGGGTACGCGAACGGCCCCGGGCCCGTCCGCCTGGTACGCGAACGGCCCCGGGCCCGTCCGCCTGGTACGCGAACGGGCCCGGGGCCGGCCGGCCGTGGCGGCCGGTGGCGGTCAGTCGCGGCTCAGCCAGTCCGCCAGCCGCTCGCCGATCATGATCGAGGTCAGGTTGGTGTTGCAGCTGACGATGTTCGGCATCACGGAGGCGTCGGCCACGTACAGGCCGTCGACACCGTGGACGCGCAGGTACTGGTCGACCACGGCGCCCGGGTCGTCGGCCGGCCCCATCCGGGCGGTGCCGACCGGGTGGTAGGCGCTGTCCAGGCTGACCCGGATGTACTGGCGCACCATGTCGTCCTGCTCGACGAGCCGCTCGTTGAGCACGATGAAGGACTCGCCGTACGGGCGGACGTCCGGGTGGTTGGCCAGCTGCCAGCAGGTGCGGACGCCGTCGGCGAGGATCCGCATGTCCCGCTCGGTGGAGAGGAAGTTCAGCCGGACGTCGGGCGCGGCCGCGGGGTCGGCGGAGGTGAGGGTGATCCGGCCGCGGGACTCGGGCCGCTGGTGGACGACCATGACGCCGAGGATGACCATGCCGCCGGCCAGCATCTGGAGGTCCGGGAAGAGTGTCAGGTCGAAGTGGTTGACCATGTAGAACTGCAGGTCGTTGAACTGGTCGGAGTCCTCGGCGGTGGTGCGCAGGATGGTCTGCAGGAACGGTGCCGCGGTGTCCACGGCGCCGGGCCGGGGCACCATGAAGACGCCGGTCCGCGGGTGGTCGATCAGGTTGGCGCCCACGCCCGGCAGGTCGGTCCGGACCGCGATGCCGTGGCGGGCCAGCTCGTCGGCCGGGCCGATGCCCGAACGCATCAGGATGGCGGGGGAGTTGACAGCGCCGGCGGACAGCACGACCCGGCGGCCGAGCAGTTGCTCGGCCGCGCCGCCCGCGGTGGACACCTCCACGCCCGTGGCGCGCCCGTCCTCCAGCAGCACGCGGTGGACGAGGACGCCGGGCCGGATGGTGAGGTTGGGGCGCTCGCGCACCTCGGCGGTCAGGTAGGCCATCGCGGTGGAGACCCGGACGTCCAGCGGCTCGCGCCGGTTGGAGGGGATCGGGCCGACGCCGGTCGCCTCGGGGTCGTTGTGGTCCTTGACCTCGGGGTATCCGGCGTCCAGGGCGGCCTGCAGGAACCCCCGCTGGATGTCGGTCAGTTCGTCGGGCTGCCAGCGGCGCACCGGGTACGGGCCGCCCCGGCCGTGCACTTCGCCCTGGTCGTGGTCGGCGTCGTCCTCCAGGCGGCGGAAGAACGGCAGGACCTTCTCCCAGGACCACTCGGGGTTTCCGACGGCGGCCCACTCGTCGTAGTCCTGCGGCACGCCGCGCAGGGCGATGGTGGCGCCCACCGCCGAGGAGCCGCCGGTCACCTTGCCGCGCGGGAAGCGGACCCGCCGGCCGTCGGCGATCTCGGCCCGGTACTTCCAGTCGTGCTCGTCCAGCGACATCGCGGCGCCGCTGCGGAGGTCCTCGGGGGTCCCGTCGATGTCCGGAAAGTCCGGGCCGGCCTCCAGCAGCAGGACCCGGCGGGAGGGATCGGCGCTGAGCCGGGCAGCCAGGGCTGCGCCGGCCGAGCCTGATCCGACAATGATCTCGTCGTACGTCTCTGTCATGACATGTCCTCGCGGCGTAGTACCGGTGGCGGCACCCCCGTTCGTGGTGGATCCACGGGGCGTGCGCTCGGGCGATCTGCCGGAGAGCATCACACGTGCCCGGGCCGCGGTCTTCTCCGAACGTGCCCATATCGGCCGTATCGGTGGGCAATGCGGGAGAAGCGTTTTCCGCGGACTCCGATCCATCATTCATTCTGCGAACTCCTGGCCATATCCGCCGTTCTTTTGACGGTATTTCACTGGTCCTGGCAGTTCCGTCCGTGCCCGATCCGAAGGGAATGAGATGCCTCTCCGTGAGCGGTTTCGCCGGATGATACCGGGGGTGGCGACCATCGTGGTCGCCGCCTCCCTGTTCTTCGCGGTCAGGACCTCCGTGGCGGTGGCCGGAGGTGACGAGGCAGCCGCCGCGTACGCCTTCCAGGAACTGCCGATCGCGATGCCACCGGGCTACGAGAACCGCCCGATGAAGACCGTCCGGGAGGTCAACCCGGCCTACTACAAGATCCGTTCGTGGATCTCCTCGGTCGGCGCCAGCATCGCCATCAACGACCTGACCGGACACGGCGTCGCCGATGGCATGTGCATCGTCGACACCCGGACCGACCAGGTGATCGTCACCTACACGCCGACCGCCCGGCCCGGCGACCGCTTCACCCCCTTCGTCCTCGACGCGGCGCCGCTGCCGATGGACGCCGCGATGGCGCCCACCGGCTGCACCCCGGGCGACTTCAACGGCGACGGCCGGATGGACCTGCTGGTCACCTACTGGGGCCGGACCCCGATCCTCTTCATGGCCAGGACCGACGCCACCGAGCCGGCGCCCGGCGCGTACGTGCCGCGCGAGGTCGTGCCCACCGCCTCGCCGGACGGCAAGTACCACGGCCCGCGCTGGAACACCGACGCGGACTACGTCGGCGACCTCGACGGCAGCGGCCACCCGTCCATCGTGATCGGCAACTACTTCCCGGACTCCGACGTCCTGGACCCGCACGGCCTCAACAACGTGGCGATGAACGACTCCCTCTCCAGCGCCCGCAACGCCGGCGGCGACCACGTGCTGCGCTGGGTGTCCGCCACCACCGGCAGCGACCCCACCGCCGCCTTCGTGGAGGAGAAGGACGCGATCCCCTACGACGCCTCCACCGGGTGGACGCTGGCCATCTCCGGCGCCGACCTGACCTCCGACGCGCTCCCCGAGCTCTACATCGCCAACGACTTCGGCCACGCCCACCTGCTGTACAACCGCTCCACCCCGGGGAAGATCCGGTTCACCGAGGCCACCGGGGAGCGGACGCCCACCACCCCGAAGTCGTTCGTCCTCGGCAAGGGCTCCTTCAAGGGCATGGGCGTCGACTTCGGCGACCTCAACCACAACGGCAACTTCGACATGTTCGTCAGCAACATCACCGAGGCCTGGGGCCTGGAGGAGAGCAACTTCGTCTGGGTCAACGAGGCGAAGGACGAGGCCGACATGAAGCGGCAGCTCGAACGCGGCACGGCGCCGTTCACCCAGAAGGCCCAGGAGCACGGCATGGCCTGGACCGGCTGGGGCTGGGACGCCAAGATGGGCGACTTCCTCAACAACGGCGACCTCTCCGTCATCCAGGCCACCGGCTTCGTCAAGGGGAACATCGACCGCTGGCCGTGGCTCCAGGAACTCGCCATGAGCAACGACAACCTGCTCTCCAACCCCCGGATGTGGCCGCACGTGCAGCCCGGTGACGACCTCGCCGGCGACAACGTGCTCGGCTTCTACGCCAAGACCGCCAACGGCGTCTACGCCAACGTCAGCAAGCAGCTCGGCCTCGCCGTCCCCACCCCCACCCGGGGCATCGCCACCGGTGACACCACCGGTACCGGCGCCCTCGACTTCGCGGTGGCCCGTCAGTGGGGCCCGCCCGCCTTCTACGCCAACATGGCGTCCAACCGCGGCGACTACCTCAACCTGAAGCTCTACCGCCCGGCCGGCGACAGCGCGGCCGGCCAGGGCCTGGCGGGCACCGGATCGCCCGCCTACGGCGCCCGGGTCAAGGTGACCTCGGCCCTCGGCACCCAGGTCTCCCAGCTCGACGGCGGTGGCGGCCACGGCGGATTCCGCAGCTTCGACGTGCACTTCGGCCTCGGCGCCACGAGCGGCCCGGTGACGGTGAGCCTCGAATGGCGCGACGCCGGCGGCACCCCGCACCAGAAGACGACCCAGCTGACCCCGGGCACCCACACCCTCGAACTCACCAGCGACATCAAGGAGGTCCCGAGCCGATGACCGCGACCGTACAGTCACCCGTCAGCGGCGTACCGGCCGGCGCGTCCCCGTCGCCCGCGCCCGGACCGAAGCCGAAGCCCGACCCCCGCTACCTCGCCCTGCGCAACTTCGCGCTCTCCATCAGCGTGTTCAACATCTTCGGTTACACCCTGCTCGGCTTCGAGCAGCCCTGGCTCTGGCCGATCCTGGCGGTGCTCACCGGCTACGCCACCGAGATCGCCTTCGAGCTGCTGAGCGCCTGGGCGCAGAAGCGCGGGCCGCGGTTCCTCGGCCACGGCGTGCGCGGCGTCTACGAGTTCCTCCTGCCGTCGCACATCACCGCGCTGGCCGCGAACATGCTCCTCTACGTCAACAACCAGCTGATCGCGATGCTCTTCGCGGTGGTCGTCGGCGTCTCCGGCAAGCACGCCCTCCAGGCCCCGGTGGCCGGGCGGATGCGCCACTTCATGAACCCGTCGAACTTCGGGATCACCGTCTCGCTGCTCTGCTTCGGCTCCTGGCTGAGCATCGCCCCGCCCTACGAGTTCACCGAGAACGCCAACACCTTCTTCCGGATGATGATCCCGCTGATCATCGCCACCGCCGGCACGGTGATCAACTCCCTGCTGACCAAGCGCACCCCGCTGATCGTGGGCTGGCTCGGCGGCTTCGCCATCCAGGCGTTCCTCCGGCACTGGATCTGGGACGTCTCGCTCTACTCCGCGCTCGGCGTGATGACCGGGGTGGCGTTCGTCCTCTTCACCAACTACATGATCAGCGACCCCGGCACCACCCCGTCCAAGGCCTGGCCGCAGTTCATGTTCGGCTCCGGGGTGGCCATGATCTACGGCCTCCTGATGGTCTTCAACGTCGTCTACACGCTGTTCTTCGCCACCTCCCTCGCCTGCGCGCTGCGCGGCGGCGGCTGGTGGGTCGCCCACCTGCTCAAGCGACGCCGCGAGCGCGCCGCGGCCGGCCCGCTCGGCGCGGCCGGCAACCCGCAGGCGGTCGGCCGGCAGTCCGGCACCGAGGCGGTGTCGGTATGAGCGACCGCCGCATCGCCGTCGTCGGCATCGCCTGCCGCTACCCCGACGCCGACTCCCCCCAGCAGCTGTGGCAGAACGTCCTGGCCGGGCGCCGGGCCTTCCGCCGCATCCCCGACGAGCGGATGCGGGCGGCCGACTACTACGACCCCGACCCCGCCGCACCGGACCGCTTCTACAGCCCCAACGCGGCCGTCATCGAGGGCTTCGAGTTCGACCGGGTCGAGCACCGGGTCGCCGGCAGCACCTTCCGCGCCACCGACATGACGCACTGGCTGGCCCTCGACACCGCCGCCCGGGCCCTCGCCGACGCCGGCTTCCCGGCCGGTCACGGGCTCGCCGACGCCAACACCGGCGTCGTCGTCGGCAACACCCTGACCGGCGAGTTCAGCCGCGCCAACGTCATGCGCCTGCGCTGGCCCTACGTCCGCCGGACGGTCGGCGCCGCGCTGCGCGAACAGGGCTGGGACGACGCCGCGCTCGGCGAGTTCCTGGACGGACTGGAGGAGCGCTACAAGAGCCCGTTCCCGCCGATCGGCGAGGACACCCTGGCCGGCGGCCTGGCCAACACGATCGCCGGCCGGATCTGCAACCACTTCGACTTCAAGGGCGGCGGCTTCACCGTCGACGGGGCCTGCTCCTCCTCCCTGCTCTCCGTCATCACCGCCGCCGACGCGCTCGCCGACGGCCGGTTCGACGTCGCCGTCGCCGGCGGGGTCGACCTCAGCATCGACCCGTTCGAACTGATCGGCTTCGCCAAGACCGGCGCCCTCGCCACCGGCGAGATGCGCGTCTACGACCGGCACTCCAACGGCTTCTGGCCCGGCGAGGGCTGCGGCATGCTCGTCCTGATGCGCGACGAGGACGCCCGCGCGCAGGGCCGGTTCCGCTACGCCACCCTGCCCGGCTGGGGCTACTCCTCGGACGGCCGCGGCGGCATCACCCGCCCCGAGGTCCAGGGACACCGGCTGGCCATCGAACGGGCCTACCGGGCGGCCGGGTTCGGCATCGACTCGGTCCACTACCTGGAGGGCCACGGCACCGGCACGGCCGTCGGCGACGCCACCGAACTGCGCGCCTTCTCGCAGGCCCGCCGGGCCGCCGACGCCACCGCCCCGCCCGCGGCCATCAGCACCATCAAGGGCAACATCGGGCACACCAAGGCCGCCGCCGGGGTGGCCGGGCTGCTCAAGGCCATCCTGGCGGTGCGCCACCAGATCATCCCGCCCGCCACCGGCCACACCGAGCCGCAGGCCGAACTCACCGGACAGCAGCCCGCGCTGCGCGTCCCGGACACCGCCGAACTGTGGCCGGCCGAGGCGCCGATCCGCGCCGGGGTCTCCTCCATGGGCTTCGGCGGCATCAACGCCCACGTGGTGGTCGAGCACGCCGACGGCGTCCGCAAGAGCGCCCTCGGACGGACCACCGAACGGCTGGTCCGCTCCCGGCAGGACTGCGAGCTGCTGCTCGTGGACGCCGTGAGCCCGGCCGACCTGCGGGCCTCGGCCGCCCACCTCGCCGACCTGACCGCCCGCCTCTCCTACGCCGAACTGGCGGACCTCGCCGCCACCCTGCAGTCCCGGCTGGCCGGCCGACCGGTCCGGGCGGCCGTCCTCGCGGCCAACCCGCAGGAGGCCGCCCGGCGCTTCGAGCACCTGCTCGGCCTCCTCGACGGCGGCACCCGCGCCGTCGTCGACCCGGCCGGCGGGGTGTTCCTCGGGGTCGGCTCGGCCCGGCCCCGGATCGGCCTGCTCTTCCCCGGGCAGGGCGCCGGACGCCGGGGCGACGGCGGCGCGCTGCGCCGCAGGTTCGCCACCGTCGACGCGCTCTACCGCGACCTGCGGCTGCCCGCCGACGGGGACCTGGTCGCCACCGACGTCGCCCAGCCGCGCATCGTGACCTCCTCCGTCGCCGGCCTGCGGGTGCTCGCCGCCCTCGGCATCGAGGCGGTCGGTGCCGTCGGGCACAGCCTGGGCGAACTCACCACGCTGCACTGGGCGGGCGCCCTCGACGAGTCCGCCCTGCTGGAGACCGTCGCCGTGCGCGGCCGGGTGATGGCACACGCCAGTGACGGCAACGGCACGATGGCCGGGATCGCCGCGCCGCCCGCCGAGGTCGAGCCGCTGCTGGACGGGCTCCCGGTGGTCGTCGCCGGATACAACGGCCCGACCCAGACGGTGGTGTCCGGCCCGGTCGACGCGGTCGAACGGGTCTGCGCCCGGGCCTCCCGGCAGGGGCTCGGCAGCAACCGGATCAACGTCTCGCACGCCTTCCACTCGCCCGCGGTCGAACCGGCCGCCCACGCGTTCGCGGAGCACCTGGCGACCGTCCCGTTCACCGCGCCGCACGGCCGGATGTTCTCGACCGTCACCGGCGCCGAACTGGCCGAGGGGACGGACCCGCGCGCCCTGCTGACCCGGCAGGTGCTCGACCCGGTCCGCTTCGCCGAGGCCCTTTCCGCCCTGGCCGCCGACACCGACCTGCTGCTGGAGGTCGGCCCCGGGCGGGTGCTGCGCGGCCTGGCGGCCGAGATCGCGCCCACCGTCCCGGTGCTCTCGCTCGACACCGACGGCACCTCGCTGGCCGGCCTGCTCGGCGCGACGGCCGCAGCCTGGACGATGGGCGCGCCCGTCGAGCACGCGGCGCTCTTCGCGGACCGGCTGGTCCGCCCGCTGCCGCTGGACAAGGAGTTCCGGTTCTTCGCCAGCCCCTGCGAGGAGGCCCCCGAAGGCGACTTCGGCACCACGGCGGCGGCCCGCCCGGCGGAGCGCTCCGAGCCGGCCCCGGCCCGCGAACGCGCCCGGACGGCGGACCGGGAGACGCCGTCCGACGGCGGCGACGACACGCTCGCCGTCCTGCTCCGGCTCGCCGCCGAGCGCGCGGAGCTGCCGCTCGCGGCGGTGCACGGCGGCATGAACCCGCTGGACGAGCTGCACCTCAGCTCCATCACGGTCGGCCAGATCGTCAACGACACCGCCCGTGAACTCGGCCGGTCCGTGCCGATGGCCACCTCCGCCTTCGCCACCTCGACCCTGGCCGAACTCGCCGGACTGCTCGACGAGCTCGGCGACGGCGACGGCCCCGGGACGGACGGTGCGGCGGCCGTCCAGGGGGTCGCCCCCTGGGTGCGGGCCTACGCGGTCGACCTCGTCCCGGCCGCCGCGGGACCGGCCGGCGCCCCCCGGCCGGGGGGCGACTGGCAGCTCTTCAGCACCCCCCACCACCCGCTGGCGGAGGACCTGCACCGCGCCCTCGGCCGGGCCGGACTCGGCGACGGCGTGCTGCTCTGCCTGCCCGCCGACTGCGACGAGCGGCACGCCGGCCTGATGCTCGACGCCGCCCGGGCGGCACTCTCCGCGGCCGGACCGGTCCGCCTGGTCGCCGTGGGCGACCGGCGCGGCGCCGCCGGACTGGCCAGGACCCTGCACCTGGAGGCGCCCGCGGTCGCCACCACCGTGATCACCCTGCCGCTCGCGCCCGGCCGGGACACCGGCCCGGACGCCGGACCGGGCGCCGACACCGTCGCCCGGATCGTCGCCGACGTCGCGGCCACCCGGGGCTTCGCCGAGGTGCACTACGACCCCGACGGCACCCGCCGCGTCCCCGTCCTGCGCCCCCACCCGACCGCGGCCGCCGAGGAGGGCGCCGACCTCGGCCTCGGGACCGGCGACGTCCTGCTGGTGACCGGCGGCGGCAAGGGCATCACCGCCGAGTGCGCCCTCGGGCTGGCCCGCGCCACCGGCACCGCCATCGGTCTGCTCGGCCGCTCCGACCCGGACGACGACCCCGAACTCGCCGCCAACCTGGAGCGGATGGCCGCCGCCGGCGTCTCCTACCACTACGTCCGGGCCGATGTGACCGCCGCCGACGAGGTCAAGACGGCCGTCGCCCGGATCCACGCCGTCCTGGGCCCGGTCACCGCCGTCCTGCACGGCGCCGGCCGCAATGTGCCGCACGCCCTCGCCGACCTCGACGAGGCGTCCTTCCGGCGCACCCTCGCCACCAAGATCACCGGCCTGGAGAACGTCCTCGCGGTGACCGACCCCGCCTCCCTGCGGCTGCTGGTCACCTTCGGCAGCATCATCGGCCGGGCCGGACTGCGCGGCGAGGGCGACTACGCCACCGCCAACGACTGGCTCACCGACCTCACCGACCGGGTCCGGGAGGACTACCCCGACTGCCGCTGCCTCGCGCTCGAATGGTCGGTCTGGTCCGGCACCGGCATGGGCGAACGGCTCGGCGTCCTGGAGTCGCTGCTCCGGGCCGGCATCGAACCCATCCCGGCCGAGGAGGGCGTCGCGCTGCTCGGCCGTCTGATCGCCGACCGGACGGCCCCCGGCACCCTGGTGGTGGCCGGCCGCACCGGATCCCTGCCGACCCTCACCCACGAGACGGCCGAACTGCCGCTGTACCGCTTCCTCGACCGCCTCCTGGTGCACCACCCCGGCGTCGAACTCGTCGCCGAGACCGACCTGTCGGACGCCACCGACCCCTACCTCGGCGACCACCTGCTCGACGGCTCGCTGCTCTTCCCCGCCGTCCTCGGCATGGAGGCGATGACCCAGTGCGCCGCCGCCCTGACCGGGCACGGCACACCGCCGGCGCTCCAGGACGCGGAGTTCCTGCGGCCGATCGTGGTGCCGACCGACGGCACCACCACCATCCGGGTGGCCGTCCTCGCCGCCGAGGACGGCACGGTCCGGACCGTCATCCGCAGCAGCGAGACCGGCTACCAGGCCGACCACTTCCGCGCCACCCTGCGGTTCGACGCCCCCGCCCCCGCCGCCCTCGGGACGGCACCCGGCGGCGCCGTCCCGCTGGACCCGGCCCGCGACCTCTACGGACCGGTGCTCTTCCAGGGCGGCCGCTTCCAGCGGCTGCTCGGCTACCGGGCGCTGGCCGCCAAGCAGTGCGTCGCCGAGGTCTCCACCCGCGCGGACGCCCCCTGGTTCGCCGGCTACCTGCCGGACGGCCTGGTCCTCGGCGACCCCGGCGCCCGGGACACCCTCATGCACGCCATCCAGTGCTGCGTCCCGGACGCCACCCTGCTGCCGGTCGGCGTCGAGCGGCTGCACCCCGCCGGCCCGGGGGCCGGCGCGTCCGGCCCGCTCGTCCTGCACGCCGTCGAGCGCCTGCGCGACGGTGACACCTACCTCTACGACCTGGACGTCCGCGACCACGACGACGCCCTGGTCGAGAGCTGGCGGGGGCTGCGGCTCCAGGCCGTCCGCAAGCAGGACGGCCGCGGTCCGTGGGAGCCCGTCCTGCTCGGCCCCTACCTGGAGCGCCGGGCCGAACTCCTGCTGTCCGCCGCCGTCGACTGCGTCGTCCACCCGGACGACGGCGCCCCGCCCCGGGGCACCGCCGAACGGCGGCAGCGCACCGCCGAGGCCGTCGCCCGGCTGGTGGGCGGACCGGCCACGGTCCGCTACCGCCCGGACGGCCGCCCCGAGATCGAGGGCGGGCCCACCGTCTCCTCCTCGCACGGCGCGGGCGTGACCTTCGCGGTGGCGGGGGAGCGGCCGGTCGCCTGCGACGTCCAGACCGTCGACGAGCGCACCGCCGAGGACTGGGCCGGCCTGCTCGGGGCCGACGGCCTCGCCCTGGCCCGGCTGATCGCGGCCGAGCAGACCGAGGAGCTGTCCGTGGCCGCCACCCGGGTCTGGGGAGCGGTCGAGTGCCTGCGCAAGCACGGCCGGGCGCTCGGGCGGCTCACCGCCGACCCCGCGACCGGGCCCGCGACCGGCCCGGCCACCGGCCTGGACGGCTGGCTGGTGCTGCGTTCCGGCGCCGCCCGCGTCGCGACCTTTCCGACCGCACTGCGCGGGCTCCGGGAGCCCGTGGTGTTCGCCATCCTGACCGAGGGGGACGAGTGAGCGACCGGCCGTACTTCGAGCACCGCCATCTGGTCGGCTTCGAGGAGACCAACCTGGTGGGCAACGTCTACTACGTCAACTACGTCCGGTGGCAGGGGCGTTGCCGCGAGCTCTTCCTCCGGGAGCGGGCGCCCGAGGTGCTGGCGGACATCCGCGACGACCTGAAGCTGTTCACCCTCAAGGTGGACTGCGAGTTCTTCGCCGAGATCACCGCCTTCGACGAGCTGTCGATCCGGATGCGGCTGGAGGACCTCACCCAGACCCAGATCGGCTTCACCTTCGACTACGTCCGGCTCCGCGAGGGCGGCGAGGACCTGGTCGCGCGGGGCCGGCAGCGGGTGGCCTGCATGCGGGGGCCGAACAACGACACCCGCCCGGCCCGGGTGCCCGAGCCGCTGCGGCTGGCGCTGGCGCCCTACGCCGCCGGCGCCGTCCCGGACGTCCCGGAGCCCGTTCCGGTCCGCAGCGGAAGCGGGGTGTAGGCCGTGGGCGCCACTGACGGCCGGTCCCTGACCGGGCTCACCGCACCGCCCGTACCGGCGGCGCCCGGGACACCGGCCCGGCTGTCCGGGCTGCCTGGGCTGCCTGGGCTGTCCGGGTTGGCCGGGCCGCCTGAGCCGGCCGGGCTGTCCGAGCGCCTCCCGCGCGGGGTGCATGACCGCTCGGCCCTGCGCGGAGCGCTCGGCGCCTTCGCCACCGGCGTCACCGTGCTGACGGCCGGACGGGAGAACCCGTGCGGGATGACGGCGAACTCGTTCACCTCGGTCTCGCTCGACCCGGCGCTCGTCCTGGTGTGCGTGGTGCGCACGGCCGCCGTGCACGACCGGATCCTGGCGGAGGGGGGCTTCGCGGTGTCGGTGCTCTCCGACCGCCAGGAGAAGCTCGCCCGCTACTTCGCGGACCGCCACCGGCCGCGCGGCGCGGCCGAGTTCGAGGGCGTCCCGGCGTCCCCCGGGCGGCACACCGGCGCGCCGCTGCTCACCGGCGCGCTGGCCTGGCTGGAATGCGGGCTGGCCGCCGTGCACGACGGCGGGGACCACTCGATCCTGGTCGGGTCCGTCCTCGGACTGGGGCGCGGCGAGGCGGAGCCGGCGCTGGTCTTCCACGCCGGCGGGTTCCACCCGCTCGGCCGTTCCTGAGCCTGTTCCCCGGCCCTCCCGGTCCCGATCGGGAGGGCCGGGGGCGGCTGTGCCCGGCCGTGCAGCGGCCCTCACCGGGAGGGCCGCTGCACGGCCGGGCCTGCGTGCTGTCCGGACGGGTGCCGGCAGGGCGTCAGGACCGCGAGAAGACCCCCGGGCCGGCGGGCCCGGGGGTCTTCTCGTACGGGTGGTTCAGCCGACCGGCCGGACCGTCATCGGCAGCCCGCCCCGCACCCGCAGGGTCAGCATGGGCTCGGGGACGACCGGGTACCCGGGCACCTCGGTGAGCCGCACCCGGCGGGCGACCGCCGCGGTGACGACGGCGGCCTCCATCATGCCGAGCCCGCTGCCGACGCAGACCCGCGGCCCGGCGCCGAACGGCAGATAGCTGTACCGGGAGCGGTGCGCGGCGCGCTCGGGGGTGAACCGCTCCGGGTCGAAGCGGTTCGGGTGGTCCCAGAACTCCGGGTGCCGGTGCAGGGTGTACGGGCAGATCAGCACATCGGCGCCGGCCGGCACCCGGTACCCGCCGATCTCGTCCTCGGCGAGCGCCTTGCGGGGCAGGATCCAGACCGGCGGGTAGAGCCGCATCACCTCCTGCAGCACCATGGTGGTGTAGCCGAGCCGGTGGACGTCCCCGATGCCGACCGGGCGGTCGCCGAGCACCTCGACGGCCTCCTCGTGCAGCCGCTCCCAGACCTGCGGGTGCCGGGCCGCCAGGTGGAAGGTCCAGCTCAGGGTGGACGCGGTGGTCTCGTGCCCGGCCAGCAGCAGGGTCACCAGTTCGTCGCGCACCCGTAGCCGGCGCACGGCCGGCGGGTCGTCCCGGCTGGACTCGACCAGCCGGGAGAGCACGTCGTCCCGGCCCCCGGTCGACGCCGAGGCCCGTTCGGCCGCCAGTGTGGCGGTGATCCGTTCGAGCTCGGCGCGGGCCCGGCGGAACCGGGTCTGCCCCGGCAGCGGGATCCAGGTGGGCACCGCCCCGAGCGACATCATCTCGAACATCGCCTGGTCCTGGACGGTCTCGAAGTGCTCGCCGATGCCCTCGTAGGCGTCGAGGTCCGCGTCGAGCAGCGTCCGGCCGAGGACACCGAGCGTCAGACCGGTCATCTCCTGCCGGATGTCGACCGGCTCCCCGGGCGGCCGGGCCAGCAGCCGGGCGACCAGCTTCTCGGCCTCCTCCCCGACGGCGGCGGCCTGCTGGGCCAGCCGCTTGGGCTGGAAGGCCGGCTGGATGGTCCGCCGCTGCTGCCGCCAGAGCGCGCCCTCACTGGTGAGCAGCCCGTCCCCGAGCGCCCGCCGGGCGTGGGTGAGGCCGATCCCCTTGTGGTAGTTGGCGCCGTTGTCGGAGAGCACCCGCCGGGCGTGGTCCGGATGGTTGAAGAAGTGCAGCGTCTTCGGGCCGAGCGGCAGCCGGACGGCGTCGCCGTAGGTGCGCGCCGCCCAGGTCATCACGGAGAGCCGGTCCCGGGCCATCCGGGTCAGCAGGTCCAGGGTGCGCCGGCGGGACGGCCCCGGCGGCCGTCCGCCGGGCCGGGCGACGGTGCTCATACGACCGCGCCCGGGCGGGATGCGAACCGGGCGGCGATCGTGCGGCGCCACACCTCGTACGCGGGCAGCTCGCCGTCCACCACCGGCACCGGCCGGACGGCGGTGCTGAACTCCGCGGCCTCCTCCGGGGTCAGGCCGCACAGGACGCGGGCGGCCAGCCGGGTGTGCTCGGTGACCAGCCCGGCCTCGATCCGGGCGGTGGCGGCGAAGACGGAGCCCTGGGCGACCTCGCCCCGGTACTTCTCCGCCCGCCGCAGGAAGGCCCGCAGCTCCGCCTCGTCGCCGCCGCCCGCGTAGGTGGCCGCCAGCCCGGCGCCGCTGTAGAGGTCGGGCCGGCGTTCCTCGGGGAACCGGTCGAGCAGGTCGGCCACCCGCTCGGGGTCGGCGCCGCCGACGAACCAGCAGGCCCGGCCGACCCCCTGGTCGACGGCGTGCGGGACGTAGTCGCGGGGTCCGTCGCAGGGCCAGGGCAGATCGGTGTCCCGCCGGTGCCCGTGGACGTACTCGGCGGTGCGGAAGTAGGCCTGGTGGAAGCCGTAGCCGTCCAGGGCGAGCCAGCGCAGCAGCGGGTCGTCCAGGGACAGCGCCGGCCAGCGGAAGCGGGGGAGCCGGGCCATCGCCCAGCCCACCCCGACGTAGGCCATGTAGACGTGGTCCCGGCCGCGCCCGGCGAGCAGCCCGCGGACGTGGTTGCGGCCGCCCAGCGGCAGGCCGTCCAGCATCGCCAGGGCCATCGCCGCGCCCTCGTAGGCGAAGCCCCGGAACTCCTCCGGGACCTGTTCGAGACGGCGCTCGGCGTCGGGTGGGGTGCGGGCCTCGGCGGCGTACGCGTAGCCGGTGAGGAAGGTGGCGCCGACGTTCTCCAGCAGGTGCCGGGCGGCGGGGTCCTTCTCGTGGAAGCCACGGGTGGAGAGCAGGGTCTCCGAGATGTCGGGCGTCAGGATGCGGCGCCGCAGCGCGCGCCAGTAACCGGCCAACGTTCCCTCCAGCGGGGCGGGGTGGACCGCGGTGATCCGGCTTCACATCGTGCTGGCGGCGGACGCGGCGGGCCTACTCCGAACGTGCCCGACCCGGTCGGCCGGCGGACTGGGCAGGACGGAAGAAGTCCGCCGCCCGGTGGCGCCCCATACTCCAAACGCCCTGTCCCGCCAGCCCGCAGGAGGCCCACAGCCATGAGCAAGGTGATCGACGCCCGGTCCGCCGTCCGTCCGGCGGTTCCCACCTCCCTGTTCGTCAACGGACACCGCCCAGGACGGCTCGGGCTGACGCTCGGGCTGAGCGTCCTCGGCGGCCTGTTCATCGCGTACGCCTGGAACTCCGAACTGGTCGACCGCGAGATCGGTTTCAACACCGCCACCGCCCTGCTCGGGCACGACGCCCACGGCACCCCGATCGCGGGCATCGCCTCGGGGGTGCTGTTCGCGTTCGTCACGGGCCTGGCCGGCTCCTTCACCGCCTGCAACATCGCGGTCTTCGGCGCGGTCGGCCCGCTGGTCGGCCAGGAGAGGACCCGCCGGGCCAGACTCCTCCAGACGGTGCGTCCGCTGCTGTGGATCGGCGCCGGGCTGGTGCCGGTCTCGGCGGCCTACGGCGCGCTGGTCGGGCTGGCCGGGACCCACCTCCCGCAGTTCGCCACGGCCCCGACCAGCGGCCTCTCGCCGCGGGCGGCGCAGTCGATGACCACCTACGGTCTGATCGGCCTGGCGATGGTGGTGCTGGGCCTGGCCGCCGCCGGGGTGGTCCGCGATCCGCTGGCGGCGCTCTCCCGCCGGTTCCCCAACGCGCCGCTGGTGCTGATCGGCGTGCTGGTCGGCGGCTTCCTGATCGGGCGCCCGTACCCGCTCTTCCGGGACCTCTTCCGGCATGCCGCGAACACCCACAACCCGTTCTACGGCGCGGGTGCCTTCGTGCTCCAGTCGATCGGCAACATCGTGGTCATGGGGCTGCTGTTCGTGCTCCTCTCGGTCACCCTGGGCGACCGGCTGCGGGGCTGGCTGGCCGCCAGGCCCGCGCGGGCGAGCGCGCTGACCGCCGCCGCCTTCCTGGTGGCCGGGGTCTTCACGATCGTCTACTGGGACATCCGGATCCTGGGCCGGCTCGGCTACCTCTGGTTCCCGACGGCGCCCTGGAACTGACCCCCGGCGCGTTCCGCACGCTCCGCACGGCCCGCCGACGGGCCGCGACCGCGGGAGCCCCGGGCCCCGGAGATCAGGCCCGGAGCTCCCGCGCTGTTTTCAACGAGGCCATGGTGTCGGCGAGTTTGTCGCCGGCGCCGACGATCAGGCCGCAGACCTGGGCCTCGAAGCAGGCGTCCGCGTCGTACGGCTCGACCAGGTAGCCGCCGAGCTCCAGGGTGACCAGGCCGTGCAGCGCGATCCACATCTGGTGCGCGACCAGCTGGGCGTCGTGGGCCCGGAAGCGGCCGGCCGTCATGCACCGGACGACGGCCCGGACCAGGATCTCCAGGGTGTAGCGGCCGTGCTGGCGGTCGGCGTCGGTCAGGGCGAAGCCGCCCAGGCCGGCGCCGCCGAACATGATGCCGTACAGGTAGCGGTGCTCCAGGGCGTTGTCCCGGTAGGCGTGGCCGAGCGAGGCGACGTCGGTCACCGGGTCGGGTCCCTCGCCGATGGCGCTCATCCGGCCGTTGAGCCGGACGAAGCCCTCGTGGACCACGGCCCGGACCAGGTCGTCCATGCCGCCGAAGTGGGTGTAGACCGCAGTGGTGGAGGTGCCCACGGCGGCGGCCAGCCGGCGGGTCGAGAGGGCCAGCGGGCCCTCCTCGGCGAGGAGGCGGGCGGCGGCCTCGATGAGCTGCGCGCCGAGTCTGGGGTCTGCTTGACGGGGACTCACCGTTGACATGCTGTCATGGCAGCGGTACACCTGAATAGTAACAGTGTTACGTAACGCCGAGACGCCATGGCGGGTAGCGATGTTGACGCAGAGCCAGTCCGACACCCTTCTTCGCGCCACCCGCCGGGAACCCCGGCCGGTCGCGGGCGAACAGACCGTGCACGCCCCGCGGGTCCGGGGCGAACTCCCGGCCGGACTCGACGGCCTGCTGCTGGCGGCCGGCGCCGGCCCGGGCGCCGGCCCGGACGCCGGCCACCACCTGCACGGCGGCGACCCGCTGGTGCACGGGCTGCGGCTGCGGGACGGCGAGGCGCAGTGGTACCGCAGCCGCTGGCTGCGCACCGACCGGGCCTGCCGGCGGCTCGGCGAGCTCACCGTCCCCGGACCGCGGCGCGCCCTCGCCGACGACGCCGGGGCCGCCCTGGTCGGCCACGGCGGGCGGATCCTGGCGCTCGGCGACGACGGCGCGCTGCCGGTCGAGCTCGGCCCGGAGCTGAACACCGTGGCCCGCGGCGACTTCGACGGCACGCTGCCGAACGGCTTCGCCTCGCACCCGGTGCTCGACCCGGTCACCGGGGAACTGCACGCGGTCGCCTTCGACCACCGCCGCCCCTACGTGGAGCACGTGGCCGTCGACCGGACCGGCCGGGTGCGGCGGGCCCGCCGGATCACCGTCAAGCAGTCCCCGATGATGCACGCCTTCTCGCTCACCGAGCGGTACGCCGTCCTCTACGACCTGCCGGTGGTCGCCGACGGCCCCGGGCCGGGCCCGCGCTACCAGTGGGACGACCGGCACGGCGCCCGGCTCGGCCTGCTGCCCCGCGACGGCGGCGACGACGACATCCTCTGGATCGAGATCGAGCCCTGCTACGTCTTCCACCCCGTCAACGCCTACGAGACCGGCCGGCACCTCGTCATCGACGCGATCCGCCACCCGGCGCCCCGCCCCGGGGCGCACCCGCTCGACCCCGGGCAGGCGGCGCCGGGCCTGTGGCGATGGACGGTGGACCGGCTCTCCGGCACCGTGCTGGAGGAGCAACTCGACGACTTCGTGGAGGAGTTGCCCGGCATCGACCCCCGCCGCAGCGGCCTGCCGCACCGCTACGCCTTCACCACGGCCGTCCGGCCGGACGGCCGCGGCGCCGCCACCGGTACGGCGCTGCTCCGGCACGACCTGCTGACCGGGCGGACGGCGGTGCACCGGGTCGGCGCCGGCCGCACCGTGGGGGAGGGCGTGTTCGTCCCGCGCGGCCCCGGCGCGCCGGAGGGCGACGGCTGGGTACTGGGCCTCGTGCACGACCGGGAGCGGGACAGCGGCTCGCTGGTGGTGGTCGACACCGCCGACTTCACCGGGGCCCCCGTCGCCGAGGTGCTGCTGCCGGACGGGCTCCCGGCCGCCGGGCACACGGCCTGGGTGCCGGGCGGCTGAACCGGGCGCGGCCGGGCCCGAACGCATGTGCGTCAGCGGGCGGCCGCCGGACCGCCCGCCGGACCGGACCGCCCGCGCGGCCGCCGCGGCCTGCGGCGTCGCCCGGAGCGCGGCGCGGACCGGGACCCGCTCGGCTCGCGGCCCGCCCGGACCTTCCTTAGCGTGGATCGGACGCGCCCGCCGTTACGGCGGTGCCGAAGTCCCGCGGGCCGCGTGTCCGGCTCGCCCGAGGGAAGGTGAAACCCGATGGAGAGTCTGCTGGCCGGGAAGACGGCGGTGGTCTACGGACCCGGCGCGATCGGCGGTGCGGTGGCCCGGGCGTTCGTCCGCGAGGGCGCGCGGGTGTTCGTGGCGGGCCGGGGCGAGGCGGCGCTCAAGCAACTGGCCGACGAGCAACTGGTCGACGAGCAGCTGGCCGACGGGGCCGGGCCGTGGCCGGGCTCGCTGGTCACCGCGCAGGTCGACGCGCTCGACCGGGAGGCCGTGGAGGCCTTCGTCGACTCCGTCGTCGAGCGCACGGGCCGGCTGGACGTGTCGTTCTGCGCCACCTCCACGCACCGCCCGGGCGGGGAGCAGGGCGCGGCCCTCGGGGAGCTGTCCTTCGACGACTTCGCGCTGCCGATCATCGACTTCACCCGGGCGCAGTTCACCACCGCCACCGCGGCGGCCGCGCGGATGGTGCCCGCCGGGCGCGGCGTGATCATGATGGCGACGGCGGTGCCCTCGCGCATCCCCTACCCCTACACGGCCGGCTTCGGCCCGGCCTGGGCGGCGGTGGAGGCGTTCTCCCGGACCCTGGCCGCCGAGGTCGGCCCGGCCGGTGTCCGGGTGCTCTGCCTGCACTCGGCCGGTTCGCCGGAGGCGCGGGCCAGTATCGAGAGCACGCTGGCGACCGACCTGCCCGACCTGCCGGGCCGGGCGGAGGGCTGGAACCGCCGCTCCGCCGCCCGCAGCCTGCTGGACCGCGGGCCGTCGCTCGCGCAGGTCGGCGACATGGCGGCCTTCCTGGCCTCGGAGCGGGCCGACGCGACGACGGCGGCCCTGGTCGACCTGACCGGCGGCATGGCGGCGCACTGACGGCGGGACGGCCGGGTACCGACGGCGACGGGCCCGCCGCCCCGGCAAGCGGGACGGCGGGCCCTGGTCCGGCCGCGGACGGCTCAGATGTAGAGGGTGTTCGGCTCCAGACCGCAGAGGATCCGCCCGTACAGCTCGGCGTTGGTGTCCGGGTTGATCAGCGCGTGCAGACCGGCGGCCTGGATGTCCCGGGCGATCCGCTGGAGCGCCACGTCCAGGTAGATCGCGGAACCCCCGCTGATGCTGACGAAGGTGTCGACGGCCTGCTTCGCCAGCCGGGTCGCCTCGCCCTGGTCGTTGCGGACCCGCGCCCGCTCCTCGACCTTCCACTCCTCCCCGCTGGCCGCCTTGGCGTCGACCACGGCCGCGGCCCGCAGGGCGTGGAACTCCGCCTGGTCGATGCGGTTCACCGCCTCCGCGACCCGAAGGTGCGTCACGGGGGCCTCGTTCTGCGCGGTGTAGTCGGTGTAGGTGATCTGCCGGCCGGGCAGCCGCTCGAAGAAGACCTCCTTGGCCGCCTTCGCCAGACCGACCGCCACGCCCACCCCGGAGGCCGCCGCGACCAGGGTGGCCGGGGTGCGCCAGACGGGGGAGTCGGCGTTGGCCTGCGAGAGCCCCTGCGGGCGCATCGCCGCGCTCATCGGGATGATCCGGTGCTGCGGGACGAAGACGTGGTCGGCCAGCGTGGTGACGCTGCCGCTGCCGCGCAGGCCGACGGTGTGCCAGTCGTCCGCGATCTCCAGGTCGGACATCGGGACGAGCAGCATCAGCGGCTCCGGCTCGGCGTCCGGGCGCAGCAGCACGGCGGCGACCTCCTGCCAGCCGGCGTGCCAGGCCCCGCTGATGAACTTCCAGGAGCCGTTGAGCACGACGCCGCCCTCGGCCGGGACGGCGGTGCCGGTCGGGCTGTTGGTGCCGCAGACCCGCGGGTCCGGGGTGGTGAACACCTCGTCCTGGGCGCTGTCCTGGAAGAGCCCGGCGATCCAGGTGGGGATCCAGTACACCGAGGACGTCCAGCCGATGGCCCCGTCGGCCCGGCCGAGCTCCATGGCGACCTGCACCAGCGTCGTCGTGTCGCACTCGTACCCGCCGTAGCGCCGCGGTGTGCGCAGCCGGAAGACGCCGGCCTCCGCCAGGGTGGCGATCGTCGCGTCGCTCAGCCGTCGGTTCTCCTCGGACCAGACCGCCTGCTCCCGGAGGACGGGCACCAGCGCCGCGACCCGGTCGACGATTTCTTCCCGCGTCGGTATTCCACTGGACGACATCATGGCCTCCTGGGCGATTGGGGATGGGTGACCTGACCGTATTTCCGTACGGTGCGGGCGGTCACCGGGGAAACGATTCCACCGGGCCGCCCGGGTGGGCATCTTCAGAATTGCCGAACCCGGCCGGACTGTTTTTCGGTCAGGGCAATCGAGAGGAAGACACGGCGGCGTCCCGCGTGCCACGCTGGACCGACGCATTCGTTCCCGCCCATGCCGTCCCGGTGGGCGGATTTGTCCCCAGGAGGACAACATGGCTATGCCGCCCGTCGTGACCCGGGAGGAATGGCTCGCGGCCCGCAAGGAGCTGCTGGAGCGGGAGAAGGAGCTGACCCGTTTCCGGGACGAGGTCGGGGTGCTCCGGCGCTCGATGCCGGTGGTCAAGGTGGAGAAGGAGTACGTCTTCGAGGCGCCGGGCGGCAACCCCACCCTGCTCGACCTGTTCGCCGGCCGCCGTCAGCTGATCGTCCGGCACTTCATGTTCGAACCGGCCTGGGAGCAGGGCTGCCCGGGCTGTTCGATGCAGGCCGACTCGGTCGGCCACCTCTCCCACCTGCACGCCCGGGACACCTCCTTCGTGATGGTCGCCCTGGCGCCGATCGCCAGGATCGAGCCGTTCCGCGAGCGGATGGGCTGGGACATCCCGTGGGTCTCGTCCTACGGCACCGAGTTCAACCGGGACTTCCACGTCACCACGGACCGCGGTGAGATCCCCGGGGTGAGCACCTTCCTGCGCGAGGGCGACGAGGTCTTCCACACCAACTCGGTGTTCGACCGCGGCGGCGAGGCCACCCTCAGCCCCTACAACTACCTGGAGATGACGGTGCTGGGCCGGCAGGAGGAGGGGCTGGAGCACCCCTGGGACTGGTGGCGCCACCACGACCGCTACGAGGACGCCAACGCCGTCGGCCCCGGCCAGAACTGGTGGAACGGCCAGGACAAGTTCAGCTCCTGAGCGGGCGTCGACCGAACGGCCCGGGCGGCCGGCCTCCACAGCCGGCCGCCCGGGCCGTTTCGGTGCACCCGCCGGTCAGAGCTCCCCGGCGAGGAAACGCAGGATCAGGCTGTTGACCTCGGCCGGCTTCTCGACCAGCCCGACGTGGCCGGCCCCCGGGACGACCTCGGCGTGCGAGCCCTTCGGCAGCGCCTCGGCGATCGCGGCCAGGACGTCCGGGGTGATCGCGAAACTCGGGTCCTCGGAGCCGAACAGGTTGAGCACCGGCTGGCTCGGCGGCGCCCCCCAGACCGCGCCGTGCTCGGCGGCCCAGTCAGGGGTGCCGAACGCGGCCGGGGGGAAGGCCGTGCGGTACAGCGCGAGCGCCGCCCGCAGGTTCTCGGGCGCGCGCAGCGTGTCCTTGGCGTGCGCCACGTCCTCCGTGGCGTCGAACCCCTCGGCCGTGAACTTCCGGTAGACCCAGTCCAGATAGGCCATGTCGTCGTCGGCGATCACCTGCTCCGCCACCGCCATCTGGAAGAACCAGAAGTGGCTCAGCGCGTCGGTGCCCCGGGGGGTGAGCACCATCGGGCCGAACACCGGGAGCGGGGGGACGTCGCAGACCACCAGCTTCGACCAGCGGTCGGCGGCCTGCGCGGCGCCCCACACCGCCGGAGCGCTGAAGTCGTGGCCGACCAGCACGGCGTCGCCGTCGCCGCCCAGCGCCTCGTGCAGGCCGTTGACGTCCGCCACCAGGTCGGCGATGGCGAAGCCGCCGTCCGCCGGGACGGCCGAGGGGGCGAACCCCCGCAGATACGGCGCGACCGCCCGGTAGCCCGCCCCGGCCAGGGCGGGCATCAGGTGGCGGTAGGTCGCCGGGGACATGGGGAACCCGTGCATCAGTAGGGCCAGCGGCCCTTCGCCGAGTTCCAGATAGGAGATGTCGATTCCGTTGACGGCGATGCTTTTGACTGCCACAGGTGGTCCGTTTCCTCGGGGTGGAAAAGAGAGGGTGTCGGCCGGTCCGGTTCGGGCCGGAACGCGGTCACGCGAAGCACGGAGAAACCCGCGGACCGTGCCGCGGGTTTCTCCGTGCCGGGGGCGCTGTTCGATAATCCCGGGAAATCGGACGGATATCTTCTCCGAATGTGCTGAGACCACCCGGTCTCAGTGGCTGGCGGCCCGCTCGCCCACCTCGACCGGCGGCTCCTGGGCGGCCGGGGAGGCGGCCCCGGAGCGGTTGCGCAGCCCCACCCAGAGCAGGCCCACCGCGACCAGGGTGACGGCCACGTCGACGCCGAGCGCGAGGTGGATGCCGTCGAGCTGCACGCTGCGGGTGGCGGCGACCGCGCTGAGGATCGGGATGCCGATCGTCACGGCCACCTGCTGGCTGAGCGCGGCCAGGCCGGTGGCCAGGCCCTGCTCGGAGTCCGGCAGCCCGGAGGTGGCGGTCACCGTGTAGGCGACGATCGAGGTGACATGGCCGAAGAAGCTGATGAACAGGGCGGGGAGCGCCACCGCCAGCATCACGCGGTCGCTGCCGACCAGGACCAGCGGGGCGGTGGCCAGGCCCTGCACCGCCAGACCGACCGCCAGTACGTTCCGGGTGCCGAACCGGCCGATCGCCCGGCCGGCGACCACACCGGCGGCGACGGCGGCCAGGCCGGGCACACCGAAGATCAGCCCCGTGGTCAGCGGCGCGAAGTCCAGCACGTCCTGCAAGTACAGCGTCATCAGGAAGATCAGCGCGCTCTCCATCGAGAACACGACGAGACCGGCGAAGTTGCCCCACTTCACGCTGGGCCGCTTGAGGATCCGGACGGACGCGAGCGGTGCGGGCGACCGCAGTTCGATCAGCCAGAAGACGCCCAGCAGCAGCACGCCGACGGCCGAGATCAGGATGCTCTTGTCGATGACGCCGTAGACGAAGGCCAGCAGGCCGGCGGTCACCGTGACGGCACCGGGCACGTCGAGGCGGACCTTCTCCGGTGCCCGGCTGTCCTCGATCAGCCGGGGCGTCGCCACCAGGATCACCAGCGCGACCGGGACGTTGATCAGGAACGCCCAGCGCCAGCTGAGCAGGCCGACCAGGGTGCCGCCGACCAGGGCGCCCACGGTGAACCCGCCGGACAGCAGGGCGCCGTTCAGGCCGAGCACCCGCTCGCGCATCGCGCCCTCGGAGAACGAGGTGGTGAGCAGGGACAGCGCCGCCGGAGCCGCCATCGCGGTCGAAAGGCCCTGCAGGACACGGGCGGTGAGCAGCAGACCGGGGTCGTCCGCCACCCCGCCGAGCACCGAGGCGACGGTCAGCAGGACGATGCCCGCGAGGAAGAGCCGGCGGCGGCCGAAGAGATCGGCGATCCGGCCGAACAGCAGGGTGAAGCCCGCGGCGGGCAGCGCGTACGCCGACGCGACCCACGGTAGGTCTTCGCTGGACATCCCGATCCCGGAACCGATCTGGGGCAGCGCGACGTTGAGGATGGAGAAGTCGACGGAGAGCATGAACTGGGCGCCCAGCAGGACGAAAAGCGTGAGTTTCAGCCGGGTGCTCATGCGCTGCCGCGAGTCGGGATGCGTGGTCATGGAGCAAGGGTGGGAGAAGACCCGACTCCTAGCCAGACTCTTGTCGTTCGTCTCACCAGGAAGGCTAGCCTTCCCAGTCGTACCTTCAGCATAATGAAGCCATGGATGAGTTAGGCGCATTCCTCAAGTCCCGTCGGGGCCGCATCAGTCCCTCGGACGTCGGACTTGTCCGCTACGGTGAGCGCCGCCGCGTACCGGGCCTGCGGCGCGAGGAGCTCGCCCAGCTCGCCGGGGTCAGCGTCTCCTACTACGCCCGGCTGGAGCAGGGGCTGGGGCAGAACGTCTCGGACGCCATACTGGACGCGCTGGCCCGCGCGCTGCGGCTCGACGCCGCCGAGCGCGCCCACCTGGCGGTGCTCGCCCGGCCCCGGCGGGCGGCCGCCGGAGCGGCCCGCCGCGAGGACGGCCCGCTGCCCGAGGGCCTGGAGCGGTTGCTGGCGATGATGGCCGGGGTGCCCGTCATGGTGCTCTCCCCGACCTCGGACGTACTCGCCTGGAACGACCTCGCGCACGCCCTGTTCGCCGGCCACCGCACGGAGCTGCCGAACATGACCCGGATGGTCTTCCTCGACCCACGGACCCGCGAGCTGTTCGTCAACTGGCCGGAGAAGTCCCGCTCCGTCGTGGCCCACCTCCGGATGGTCGCGGCCAGGCTCCCGGGCGACCGGCGGGTCCGCGCACTCGTCAACGAACTCCTCAGGGCCAGCCCGGAGTTCGCCTCCCTCTGGCAGGACCACTCGGTGGCCACCTGTGATTCCTTCACCAACGTCCTGCGCCACCCGCTGGCGGGCGAGCTGACGGTCCATCAGGAAGTGCTGCGTGGCGACGACCCGGAGCTGATGGTGGTGGCCTTCACCGTCGAGCCCGGATCCCCCTCGGAGGCGGCGCTGCGACGGCTGGCCGCCGCCGGAACGCCGCTGGACCGGCGGGTGCCGGTCGCCTGAGGGCGCGCCCGCCGGGGGCGTGCCCCGGCCACCGGGCGCCTTTCACCTGGCACCCGTCACCTGGCGCGCGGGCGCCGTACCACCAGCGGCACCACGACGGCCAGCAGCACCGCGTCCACGACCAGCAGGCCGATGTTGAACGGCCCCTCCATGTCGTGGCCGTGGCTGTGGCCACCCGCCGCCGACTCCTGCGAATCGTCCTCGTCCGGGTCGGCGGACCGGGAACCGGTGCCGGAACCGACGGTGAACTCCGTCGTCCCCGACACCACCCGGCCCCGGTCCAGGCCCAGCCGGTAGGTGACCAGATACGTGCCCGGCCCGGAGACGGCGACCGGCACCGACAGCCGGCCCCCGTCGAGCACCGGGCTGCCGGTGGTCACCGAGGCGCCGTCCGGCGCGTTCACCGCCAGCATCACGGACGAGGAACGCACCGGGCCGTCGAAGTCCAGTGACACCTCGGTGGGCGCAAGCTCGACCGTGCCGCCGGCCGCGGGGCTCGCCCGGCCGAGGCGGACCGGCTCCGCCGAACTGATCCACGCCACCGCCGCCAGCACCACCGCCAGCAGGGCGATCCCGACCGCCATCGTCCGCTGGAACGACCGGGCGGCCCGCCGTTCGGGCCGGTCGGCCGGGTCCGCCCGCCGGTCCGCTTCCTGTTCCGCCTGCTGGTCCGCCACCGGGGCGCCGACCAGTTCAGGCATGGCTGGCGACCGTCGTCCGGGACGGCTCCTGCGCCCGGCAGCTGCACGTCATCTCCGCCAGCTCGGCCTGGCTCGGCCGCAGGTGGAGATACATGCCGATGACCATCGGGATGAAGACGATGGTGTTGTAGAAGAGGTGCAGCTCCACCCGGGCGATCAGCAGCTGCAGGACGCTGGTCGGTGCCGACTTGCCGAAGAGGTAGTGGCCGGTCTGCGCCTGGATGATCAGCAGCAGGTGTTCGATGTGGTGCCAGAACTGGATGCCCAGCGCGATCGTCCACCACGTCCGGCTGCGCCCGGTGAAGCCGCGGCGCAGCGCGAAGAGACCGATGATCATCACCAGCGCGTAGCCGTAGTGCAGCCACTCGGAGGTGACCAGCCAGGGATAGGCGAGGCCGAGTGCGCCCTTGGCCTTCGGCACGGGCCAGCCGAGGCCCCAGATCTGGTACGCCTGCGTGATGTGTTCGGCCCAGTGCCCGAGGACGATCAGCAGGAACCCGTTCAGTGCTGCGCGGTGATGCGATCCGTTGAGGCGGTCCAGCAGACTGCTGCCGGTGGCTCTCGGTTCCCCGGTCTTCGTCACAGGAACTCCAGTGGGGCGTAGGTGGGTGAGGGGGCCCAGCCGGCCGCGGCGGACACGCCGTGGGGCCGCGCGGCGCCCGGACCAATGTGCCCGAGCCGCCCGCGACCGGCTTCTTCGAGGTTGCCCAGGTGGCGCGAAGTCACCTGGTGCCGGGTCAGTCGGCCGGGGCCCGCAGCGCCTCCATGAGGACGGGCACCGCCTCCGCCTGGAAGTCCACCCCCGCGTCGAACTCCTTGATCATCCCCTCGATCACCAGCATGGAGAGCAGCGGGAAGGCGAACTCCGCCGCGGCGAAGATCCCGTGGTCCCGCTGGACCCGAAAGAGCCGCGGCGC
The DNA here is from genome assembly GCF_044744345.1 of Kitasatospora sp. NPDC087315. NCBI lineage: Bacteria > Bacillati > Actinomycetota > Actinomycetes > Kitasatosporales > Streptomycetaceae > Kitasatospora > Kitasatospora sp. NPDC087315. The sequence goes on from NZ_JBIUYD010000001.1 coordinate 691,224, forward strand.
GAAGGCCGCCAGGTCGAAGTCGCCGGACAGGGCCCCGGTCGCCTCGGCGACGAGCTTCTCCACCGCCGCCCGGAAGCTCTCCAGATCGCACGTCTCCGGCACCACGGCGGCGCTCTCGATGGTGATGTCCGCACACCGCCGGCCCCGGCCGAGCGCCATGTTCAGGAAGAATTCGCCGAACAGCCGCCGCACCCGGTCCGGCAGGCGGACGACGAACCCGGCGTCCAGGACGACGACCTCCGAACGGTCCGTCAGATAGAGGTTCCCCGGATGCAGATCGCAGTGGACCGTCCCGTCCAGGAAGAGCATCCGGTACACCGCCAGCAGGACCGTGCGCACGATCTCCCGGCGCTCCGGCGCGGGGCGCGCGTCGGGGCTGAACCGGCCGAGACCCGTCATGAACTCCATGACCACGGTCTCCTCGGAGCAGAACGCGTCGTACGGCTCGGGCAGCCGGACGCCGGCCACCCCGGCCAGGTTGCGGCGCAGGGTGTGCAGGGACGCCAGCTCCGCCGTCAGGTCGAGCTGGCCGAGGATGGCCCCGCCCACCTGGCGGACCATCTCCTCGGCCGGCAGCTTGCGCAGCGAGGGCACCCACCGGCCGGCCCGGACGACGGCGGTGATCAGCCGCAGGTCGGTCTCCAGGGCGCGGGCGACGCCGGGGCGCCGCACCTTCAGCGCCACCTCGCGGCCGTCCAGCAGGACCGCCCGGTGCACGGTGGCGATGCTCCCGGCCGCCACCGGCTCCCAGCCGACCGAGGCGAACGGCCACCGCTCCGGCGGCCCGTACGCCGCGCGCGCGACCGCCTCGATCGCGGCCGCCGGCGGCGCGGGCACCGCGTCGGTGAGCCCGCCCAGGGCCTGGCAGATCCGAGCCGGCAGCAGATCCCGCCGGGTGCTCAGCAGTTGCCCGCCCTTGACGAAGAACGGGCCGAGCGCTATCAGCAGCGCGGGCAGCGCCGAGTCGGCGCGGGCGGCCCTGCCGCGGCCGGGGGAGAGCCGCCGGGCCGCCGCCCTGAGCAGATGGCGGCCGACGATCAGCAGGACCTGGCAGAACCTCGCGACCAGGTCCCACCGGCCGACTTTCCTGGGCTGTCCTGTCATGGTGATCCGTCGCCTCGCTTCCGTCATCAGTGGGGGAGCGGCCCCGGCCCCGCCGCCTGCCCGCCCTCGGGCGGGCAGGCCCGGTCCGAACCGCTCCGTGGCGCCGTACGACTGCCCGGGAACCGCCGCGACGGCATGCCGGAGGAGGACGGCCGGCCCGGCACGTCGTACGGCCGTGGGTCGCGCCCCCTGTCCGCCATGAGTATTGCGGGCCCGAATCCAGCGGCAATCTTCGGTATTGCCCTCTCTGTCGCGGACCGGCCTCCCCGCACCCTCCACCGTCCTGATGGACCGTCGGTCTGAGTGACAGTCATTCGAGGCCATGGCATGCGGACCTGACGGCGAGGGCTCGGGTAGGGCCGGACGGGTGCTTTCCGGCGCGATGTCACGTCCACGGCGTCATTCGCACCGGCCGAACCCCTCTTCCAAGGTGATGCCCGGCTGTCGAACGCGAAGGCCGGGCATGGCCGAGGAGAGCGTGACCGACCGATGGACGACACCTGCTTCCCGTGTCTGCGGGCGCCGCACGCGGTCCCGCGCGCCTTCCCCCGTGTCCTCCCGTGGGCTCTTCCGCACCTCTTCTGCGGCCTCCTGCCGCGCGTCCTTCCGAACCTCCTCCCGCACGCCGACGCCTACGCCGTGCCGGCCCGGCGCCCCGGCGCCCGTCCTCCTCCCGGCCGTGGAGGAGCTGTCGCTGCGTTCCTGGTCCGCTGATCCGCGGCGGTGGCCGGAGGTCCCCGCTTCCTCCCGGCCGACGCCGCTCCGCCTTGCCATATCGAGACGGTGCGTGTGCGCCCGTATTTCTGGAAGGGATCCACCATGAGACGATGCGCGGCCTCGCGCCTGGCCCGGGAGCGACGCAGAGCTGGCCCGCCGGATGCCGGTTCACCCGGTGCCGCCGGTCCCGCCGCCGGCCGGTCGCCGGGTATGAGGGCGTTCGCGCTGCTGGTCGCGCTGTGGGGCGTGGTGCGTCTCGCGGCGGGCCGGACCGCGTCGCGGGCCCGCCGAGGGCCCGGGCGTCCGCCGAGGGCGGCCCGGGCGGTGCTCACCGTCCTCGTCGCGACGGCCGCGGCGGTGTCCTCGTTCTCGCTGCCCGCCTCGCTGGCCTCGTTCGCACCCCCCTCGGCGAACGCGGCGAACGGGAGCAAGGCGCCGGCACCCCCCGCACCGTCGCGGGCCGCCGTCCCCCCGTTGAGCAAGACCGGCGTCGACCTGACGAACGGCAGCACGACCACCGCCGACCACGGCGACACCCTCCAGTGGGTGGTGTCGTACAGCAACCCGGCCTCCACCGTGCAGCCGGCCACCGTCACGGACGTGATCCAGGGCGGTCCGGGCAGTACACCGCAGACCCAGACCTATGTGCCGGGCTCGCTGAAGGTCCCGCCCGGGTTCACCCCGCAGTGGTCCACCGACGGCGGCACCACCTTCCAGACGACCGATCAGGGCACCGCCACCAACGTGGTCCAGGCCACCAACCCCAACACCGGGTCGCCGGCCACCAGCACGACCAACCTGATCCCCGCGCCGTTCACCCCGGTCGACACCGCGACCGGCGGGGACGGCTTCATCCCGATCCTGTTCACCGCCACCGTCAACGGCCAGCCGGTCCGCGAGGCGTGGAACATCTACCACCACGCCGGAACCTCGCCCCTGCCCATCGTGGTCTGCACGGACCTGGACACCAACGGACCGTGCCCCAGCCCGACCGGCGCGCCGCAGACCTGGCCCCGGCCCCTGAACTCCTCCGCCGCCGGTGCGACCACGGGTGACGTGCGCACCACGCGCAAGGAGCAGTACGTCCTGCTGGGCGACCAGCTGTACTACCCCGCGTCCCTCACCTCGACCCCCACCCAGATCGGCGTCGGCTGCCTCAACCTCCAGACCCAGCAGAGCTGCGGGTTCACCTCCCTGCAGAGCGCGACCGCGGCCGGCGGAAACGGCATCGGCGGTCTGGTGCAGGCGGCCAACGGCCTGATCTACGGGGTGTCCACCAGCGGGCAGGTGCTCTGCTACGACCCGACGACCAACACGGGCTGCGGCACCTTCAGCATCGGCCTGGGCCCCAACACCAGCGCCACCAACAGCCCGACACCCAACGACTACTTCGGCACGACGGACCTCGTCAACGGGAAGATCTACATCACCGACACCGCGAACATCGGAGGGGTCAACACCTCGCAGATGTCGTGCTTCGACCCCGCGACCAACGCGGCCTGCACCGGCTGGGCCGTCCCGAAGACGCTGGCCGTCGAGACCGGCGTCCCCAACTTCACCGTCGTCAACGACAACATCTTCACGGACTACGACGCGGCCGGGAACATCCTCGGCGTCTGCACGACCGTGGGCGCGGACAGCACCGCGTCCTCGAACCCGGCGCAGGGGACCGTTCAGTGCTTCAGCCTCACCGGTGCCTCCATCGCCGTGCCCCCGGGTCTTCAGGCCCTGGTCGGCGCGCATGCCGCGCCCCTCGGGCAGAACGTCTACATGAACCCGTTGACGATCACCGCGCCGAACGGGCACCTGGAGACCGAATTCCCCTACTGGTCGAGCACGCCCACCGTCGCCGACTACAACTACTGCTACGACTGGGTGACCCAGGCCCCGTGCGCCTCCTACGGCACGGGCGGCACCCTGTCGGGGCCGCCGAACGTCAACGGCGGCGTCACCCGCCCCTACGGCTACGCCTACGACGGGCAGTGCAAGTACGGCCTGGGCGACAGCGGCTACCTGTGGTCCATGGACCCGGTCACCGGTGCCGCCCCCTGCCTGAGGCTCACCGCCGTCTCGATGCTCAACCCGGCCCAGTTCTACTGCGACGGGAAGACCGGACACGTGACCTCGTACGGCACGGTGTCACTCGCGGACATCGATCCGACCACCGTGAACTTCGCGGCCTCGTCGGTGACCGTGAAGGACTCCAGCGGCAACGTGCTGGGCACGTTCCCGTTCAACCCCACTACCGGGACGGCGGACATCTCCTCCATCCCCGTGTCGACGTCACCCATCACGGTCGACTCCAACATCTCGCTGCTCAACGGTTCGTCGTTCACCCCGACCAACCACCCGATGACCGTGGTCTCGTTCGTCGGTGACCCGCCGCAGGTCTGCTTCGACACCACCGTGGGCACCGACTGCTCCATCACCTCGGTCTCCAACCAGGCCACCTCGGTCACCGGCACCCTGCCCGCCGTCACCTCGAACACGGTGACCTTCCAGGTCACCCCGGGCGCCGGCTGCCAGCCGGCGATGACCGTGCTCAAGGAGGTCTGCACCAGCTCGAACCCGGCCGACTGTCAAAGCGGCGGAATCGGACCATGGGCATCCAGTGCCTCCGTCCCCTCCGGCGGGACGGCGTACTGGCGGATCACCGCCACCAACACGGGCCAGGTGAACCTCACCGGGATCACGCTGAACGACGGCGTCGCCCCGTCATGTGTGACGGCGGCGGGAACGTTCAGTCTGGCGGCCGGCGCGAGCACACAGTTCTACTGCTCCAGCCCCGGCATCACCGCGTCCACCACCAATGTGGTCACCGCCACCTTCCCGCCTCCGGGCGGAGGCCAGCCCATCACGACTCCGCCATCCTCGGCGACGGCTGATGTGCCGTCGATGACGGTGTTGAAGGAGGTCTGTCTCTCGGCCAGTGCCGCTGACTGTGGTCAGGGTGGTGTGGGTCCGTGGGGTCCGGTCACTGATGTTCCGTCGGGTGGGACTGCCTATTGGCGGATTACCGCGACGAACACCGATGGTGTGGCGATCACGGGTATCACGCTGAACGACACGGTCGCTCCGTCGTGTGTGACGGCTGCCGGGACGTTCAGCCTGGCTGCTGGTGCGAGCATGCAGTTCTTCTGCTCGAGTGCGAATATCACGGCCTCGACGACGAACGTGGTGACGGCGTCGTTCGTGCCGCCGGGTTCTCCGCCGGGGACGCCTCCGGTCACGACTCCGCCGTCTTCGGCGACGGCGAATGTGTCGTCGTTGACGATCGACAAGGAGGTTTGTGGGTCGACGACGGTTGCTGACTGTCAGTCGGGTGGTGTGGGTCCGTGGGTGAAGGTGACGGATGTTCCGTCGGGTGGTACCGCGTACTGGCGGATCGCTGTGACGAACACGGACGGGACGGCGATCTCGGGTGCGACGCTGACCGACACGGTTGCTCCGTCGTGTGTGTCGGCCGCGGGTACGTTTACGGTGCCGGCGGGTCAGACGGTGTTCTTCTACTGTTCGAGCGCCAACATCACGCAGACGACCACGAACACGGTGACGGCGACGTATGTGCCGCCGGGCGGCACGATCCCGGTGACCACGAGCCCCTCTTCGGCGACGGCGAACGTCTCCACGCTGACGGTGCTGAAGGAGGTCTGTCTCTCGGCCAGTGCCGCTGACTGTGGTCAGGGTGGTGTGGGTCCGTGGGGTCCGGTCACCAGTGTCCCCTCGGGTGGGACGGCGTACTGGCGGATCACCGTCACCAACACCGACGGGACGGCGATCTCGGGTGCGACGCTGACCGACACGGTTGCTCCGTCGTGTGTGTCGGCCGCGGGTACGTTTACGGTGCCGGCGGGTCAGACGGTGTTCTTCTACTGTTCGAGCGCCAACATCACGCAGTCGACCACGAACGTGGTGACGGCGAACTACGTGCCTCCGGGTTCTCCGCCCGGTACGCCTCCGACGACCACTCCGCCGTCCCAGGCCACGGCGAACGTGCCGTCGATGACGGTGCTGAAGGAGGTCTGTCTCTCGGCCAGTGCCGCTGACTGTGGTCAGGGCGGTGTCGGTCCGTGGGGTCCGTCGACCAGCGTTCCGTCGGGTGGTACGGCGTACTGGCGGATCACGGTGACGAACACCGATGGCGTGGACATCCCCGGTGTGACGTTGAACGACAGTGTTGCTCCGTCGTGTGTGACGGCGGCTGGTTCGTTCGATCTGCCGGCGGCTGCGACGAAGCGGTTCTTCTGCTCGACCACGAACATCACCCAGTCGACGACCAACGTGGTGACGGCGTCGTTCGTGCCTCCGGGCTCCCCGCCGGGGACGCCTCCGACGACCACTCCACCGTCCCAGGCGACCGCGAACGTGCCGTCGCTGACCGTGCTGAAGGAGGTGTGTCTCTCCGGTAACGGGACCAACTGCCAGCCTGGTGGTCCGGGTCCGTGGGGTAACTGATCGTTTCAGAATGAGGTTCGGAGCTTTCGCAGGCAGATGATGCTGCAGGCGAGTTGGAGCAGGCCGAGGTGGAGGTCGGCGCGTATCTCGTAGCGGA
>NZ_JBIUYD010000002.1:0-31651 GCF_044744345.1 Kitasatospora sp. NPDC087315
ACTGATCCACCCCGAAGGGCTTCACCGTTCGACTTGCATGTGTTAAGCACGCCGCCAGCGTTCGTCCTGAGCCAGGATCAAACTCTCCGTGAATGCTTGCCCGTAATCGGGCGGCACACCCGCGTTGAGCGGCACGGCAACCACCGGAATAGGGCGGCCCCGCGCACTGCGTCCTCGCTGTGTTATTTCAAAAAGGAATCTCCAACCCCGGAACAATCCGAGGCCGGGGATGTCAACATATCTGGCGTTGACTTTTGGCACGCTGTTGAGTTCTCAAGGAACGGACACTTCCTTCAGGCCGCCTTCCAGCGGGCCCTCCGGGCGCTTCGTTCTTTCGTGTTCTCAGCTTATCAGATGTTTTCCGCTCCGTTTTCCGGAGTTTCATTCATCGGATCCGCTTTCCGCCGCCCCTCTCGGTGCGACTCCGGAACTGTACGGGCCCGGGCACGCCACATGCAAATCGTCCCGCCCTGCTGTCGCAGGACGGGACAATCGGCTGTCCACGAGCGCCGTCAGGCGCGGCCCATCTCCTCGGCGATGGCCGCCGCGAAGGCGTCGATATCCGCCTCCGTGGTGTCGAACGAACACATCCAGCGCACCTCACCGGTGTGCTCGTTCCAGAAGTAGAAGCGGTAGCGCTTCTGCAGCCGCTCGCTGACCTCCCGCGGGAGGATCGCGAACACCGCGTTCGCCTGGACCGGGCGGACGACCGTCACACCCTCGATGGTCCGGACGGCGGCCTCGAGCCGGCTGGCCATCGCGTTGGCGTGGCCGGCGTTGCGCAGGTAGAGGTCACCGGAGAGCAGGGCCTCGAACTGGACCGAGGCGAAGCGCATCTTCGACGCGAGCTGCATCGAGGTCTTGCGCAGGTACTTGATGTTGCGTACCCGCTCCGGGTTGAGCACCACCACGACCTCGCCGAACAGCAGGCCGTTCTTCGTACCCCCGTAGGAGAGGACGTCCACGCCGACATCGGTGGTGAAGGCACGCAGCGGCAGGCCGAGCGAGGCGGCCGCGTTGGCCAGGCGGGAGCCGTCCACGTGGACCAGCATGCCGAGCTGGTGGGCGTGGTCGGTGATCGCCCGGATCTCCTCGGCCGTGTAGAGCGTGCCCAGCTCGGTGCTCTGGGTGATCGAGACCGCCAGCGGCTGGGCCCGGTGCTCGTCGCCGAAGCCCCAGGCCTGCTGGTCGATCAGCTCGGGGGTGAGCTTGCCGTCCGGGGTGGGGACGGTGAGCAGCTTGATGCCGCCCATCTTCTCGGGGGCGCCGCCTTCGTCCACGTTGATGTGGGCGCTCTCGGCCGCGACCACCGCACCCCAGCGCGGGAGCAGGGCCTGCAGGGCGACGACGTTGGCGCCGGTGCCGTTGAAGACGGGGTGCGCCTCGGCCTGCTCGCCGAAATGGCGGCGGAAGACGTCCTGCAGGTGCGCCGTGTAGTCGTCCTCGCCGTAGGCGACCTGGTGGCCGCCGTTGGCGAGGGCTATCGCGGCGAGGATCTCCGGGTGCACGCCGGCGTAGTTGTCGCTGGCGAAACCGCGGACGGCGGGGTCGTGCCGTCGTACCGCGTCCGTGCGGGGGTCCTCCGGCGAGCCGGGGTGGATCATCGGGCTGTCAGCCACAGGTGCTGTCCGTTCAGTTCTGCTGCGGGGCGGTCCCAGAGGCCCGCCAGGGTGGTGGCGAGGTCGGCGGTGTCCGTGAAGCCGGTGAACTTCGCCTCGGGCTTCTCGGCCCGCATCTCGGGACTGACCAGCGCCTTGATGACCAGGATCGCAGCTGCGGCGGTGGGATCGCCGTCCGCGGCGGTGGTCTCCTTCTTGAAGGAGTCGGCCATCGCGAGGGTCCAGGCCTCGGTGGCGGCCTTGGCCGCAGCGTAGGCGGCGCCGCCGGCGGTGGGCTTGTGCGCGGACGCGGCGGAGACCATCGCGTAGCGGCCGGCGGAGCTGCGGACCAGGGCGGGCTGGAAGGCCAGCGAGGTGTGCTGGAGGGTACGGACGACGGTGTCGTGCAGCCAGTCCCAGTCGTCGATCCGGGTGTCGAAGAAGGTCTTGCTGCCGCGCCAGCCACCGACCAGGTGGAACAGGCCGTCGACGTGGCCGTGCTCCGCCTCCAGGTGGTCGGCCCAGTCGTGGACCTCCTGCGGGTCGAGCAGGTCGATGACCTGGCCGCTGAGACGGGCCCCGGGCACGGCGGCGCGGGTGGCGTCCATCTCGGCCTCGAGGGCTCGCGCGTCGATGCTGGCGGCGATCACCGTGGCACCGTCGGCGGCGAGGCGGCGCAGCGTCGCGTGGCCGGCCGGGCCGGTGGCACCGGCCACGGCGATGACCTTGCCGGTGAGCGGTCCGTTGGGTGCGGTGGTCATGCGGCGACTCCCTGGATACCGGCGGCCGTGATGCCCGCGGTGGCGGCGATGACGCCGCTGAGCTTCTTGTTGAGGGCCTCGTAGAACATGCTCAGCGGGAACTCGTCCGGGAGCACGGCGTCGCACAGGGCCTTGTTGAGCGCCTTGCCGTCGATGAGGTCGAGGGGCAGCGCGTCGGGGCCCTTCGCCCAGGTGGAGGCCGGGTGCGGGGTGAGGTAGCGGGAGACCAGCTCGTAGGCGGCGATCCAGTGGGCCGGCTTGGGCCGGTCGATGCCGTCGCGGTAGAGGGTCTCGATCTCGGCGCAGAGCGCGTTGGTCACCTGCGGGGCGCGCTCCCAGTCGATGCTGAGGCGGTTGTCGCGCCAGCGCAGCGCGTCGTGCTTGTGCAGGTACGCGAAGAGCAGCTGGCCGCCGAGGCCGTCGTAGTTGCGGACGCGGTCGCCACTGACCGGGAAGCGGAAGAGACGGTCGAAGAGGATCGCGTACTGGACGTCGCGGGCGTGGGCGTTGCCCTCGGCCTCCAGCTTCACGGCCTCCTTGAAGGCGGTGAGGTCGCAGCGGAGCTCTTCGAGGCCGTACATCCAGAACGGGCTGCGCTGCTTGATCATGAAGGGGTCGAACGGCAGGTCGCCGTGGCTGTGGGTGCGGTCGTGGACGAGGTCCCACAGGACGAAGGTCTGCTGGGCGCGCTCCTGCTCCCGCAGCAGGCCCTCGGCGTCGGCCGGGATCTCCAGGCCGAGCTGCTGGACGGCGCTGGTGGTGACGGCGCGGAAGCGGGCGGCCTCGCGGTCGCAGAAGATGCCGCCCCAGGTGAAACGCTCCGGTGCCTTGCGCACGGCCACGGTCTCGGGGAAGAGGACGGCGGAGTTGGTGTCGTAGCCGGCCGTGAAGTCGGTGAAGGTGATCGGCACGAACATCGGGTTGTCGAAGCGGGTGCGCTCCAGCTCGGCCAGCCACTCGGGCCAGACCACGCTCAGCAGGACGGCTTCCAGGTTGCGGTCCGGGTTGCCGTTCTGGGTGTACATCGGGAAGACCACGAGGTGCTCCAGGCCGTCCTCGCGCTGCTCCGCGGGCTGGAAGGCCAGCAGCGAGTCCAGGAAGTCGGGCTCCCGGTACCCCGTGTCGGCCCACTTCGCCAGGTCCGCGTCGACGGCCGCCAGGTAGGCGGCGTCGTGCGGGAAGAGCGGGGCGAGCTCCCCGACGGCGCTGCGGACGGTGGCGACCAGCGGGTCGACCGTGTGCCGCTGGACGGCGGCCAGGTCGATCGAGCCGTCCTTGGACTGCAGCGGGCGCAGGGTCTCGACGGCTTCCTTGAGGCGCAGCCAGGCCGGGTGGTCGGCGAGGGTGGAGACCGGGGCGTCGGCCGCCACAGCGAGCCTTGGCGAAAGATTCTGCATCGTGGACTCACTTCGGCAGGAGTTATTTCAACGGGAACACCATAAGTACGAAAGGTTCTCCTGTTCAAGGGGGCTTGGGCCGCTGATTGTCCCGGCAAGGGGGTCCGGCGCCGGATGTCCGGCATGTGGGCGGGTATCTGGATGTTCCGGACAGATGCACGACGGGGATGCGAACCTCCCGTCATGCTCCCGGCGGTGATCCTGGTGGCCCGACGCCACATCGACCTGCTCCGGGTGTCTTCCTGCTGTTGCGCGCGCGGCCTCTGCCGCTGCCGCTGATCCGGCTCGGGGGCGCCGCGGACGCGGCTCCGTACGCCGACCATGCCGCCTGTGTTCCGGCGCCGCCACCGGAGGGAAGTGACCCGCCGAGGCGCCGCGCCCGCCCTCCGGGCGGACGGCGGGAGTCTGACGACAGACCCTGGTCACAGGAGTGCTCGCCGAACGGCTTCACCACGGCGAACACTCCGTGCGCCCCCGTGCACGCCCTGCTGTGCGCGGCTCCGAGCGGTGATCGTGGACGGTACGCCCGCACGCGCCGCCGCGGAGGTCGCCGTTGCACGGACCGGTTCTGGTCAGCTGGCTGCTGGCCGTTCTCACCGCGGCCTCCGGGGCCTACTGCCTCACCCGGCTGCGCCACGCCCCCTGCTCCACCGGCCCCGCCCCCGGGCCCTCTGCCGTCCCCTCCTCGGTGCAGCCCGCGCCGCACCGGCTGCTCGCCCACGAGTCCGACGCCGCCGAGGCGTTGATGGGGCTCGGCATGGCGGCGATGGCCGTCACCGGGGCCGTCGTGCCGGCCATGGTCTGGGCCTGGGTGTTCGGCGTCCCGGCGGTCTGTTTCCTGTTCGGCGCCGTGCGCGGCCTGGCCCGGCGGACGCACCGGCTGCACCACGCGATCGGCACCCTGGCGATGACTTACATGGCACTCGCCATGGCCGCCGCGCCCGCCCATGCGCACCACGCCGCGAGCGTCGGCGCGCCGCTGCTGACCGGCGCGTTGCTGCTCTACTTCGGCGGCTACTCGCTCTGGACCGGCACCCGGTTGCTGGGCACCCCGGGCGGCGGGCGCCCGGTCGGCACCGCCGGGCTGCCGCAGGCCTGCCGGCTCTCGATGGGCATCGGGATGTTCGCCATGCTCCTGACGATGTGACGCCTACTGGGGCCCACCCCGCCGACTCCGCGCGTGGCGTTGGTCACTGGGCGGCCGAAAGTCGTTCCACCGGGCGTCGGCAGCGCTTAGGTTGGCGGGGAGCGCGCTGTCGCGTTCCGTGTGTACTCGGGGAGCCCATGCCATGACGGCCCTGCTCGGCCTGCTGCTGCTCGGACTGCTGCTCTCGACCGTGGTGCCCCGACTGCTGACCCGGGCCCGATGGGTGGAGCGGGAACCCGTACTGGCCCTGCTGGTGTGGCAGTGCCTGGTGGTGGCCGTACTGCTCTGCTGCGCGCTGGGCCTGGTCCTGGCCGCCGCGGCCGCGCTGCCCGAGCTTCGGGCGCTGGTGTTCGCGGGCGCGCCGCACGGTGTGGAGGCCGCGTACGGGTTGCAGGAGGCCGAGGGCTGGGGGCGGCTCTGCGCCGCGGTGCTGGCGGCGGGCGGGGTGCAGACCCTGCTGGCACTGACCCGCGAGGTCCGGTCCGCGAAGGCGCTCCGCGACCACCGGCACGCCCAACTGAGCAGCCGGGCACCCGAGTTGCCCGAGTCCATCGACACTCTGCGCAGCCGGCGCGAGCGGCTGGTGGTGCTGGAGAACGTCCGCCCCGAGGCCTGGTCGCTGCCGGGCCACAACTCCCGCCTGGTGGTGACCACCGGCGCCCTCCAGCAGCTGACCGCCCGGGAGTTGGCGGCTGTGCTGAGCCATGAGCGCGGGCACGTCCGGGCCCGGCACCACTGGCTGTCCCAGTGCGCCCAGGCCCTCGCCTCCGGCTTCCCCGGCGTCGGGGTGTTCAGCGCCTTCCGGGACCAGGTGGGCGAGTTGGTGGAGCTGGCGGCCGACGACCGGGCGGCGCGCCGGCACGGGCGGCACACCACCGCCCTGGCACTGGCCGAACTCAACCTGGGCCGCGGGGTGTTCGGCGCCTGCCCGCCCGGGCTGGCGCAGTCCCCGAAGCGGGTGGACCGGCTGCTCGCCGGGCGGCCCCGGCTCTCCGTCCCGCACCGGCTGCGGCTCACCGTCGCGGCGCTGGCCGCGCCCGCCGCCGCCGTCCTGCTGGCCGCCGCACCGGGGCTCTCGACCCTGCTGTAACGGCCCACCGGGCTCCGCCACCGCCGGACCCTCCGGTCAACGCGCGCCGCAACACCCATGCGGCAGAAGAGGGCTGAGGGTTCGTCAGCCCGGCTGGCACGAGTCGTCGGGCCCGCCGCCGATGGCGCGGGCGAGCACCTCACGGTGCAGCGGTCGGGCCTCGGCGTAGAGCCGGCAGCCGGCCTCGGTGAGCGTGATCTGGATGCCGCGCCGGTCACTGGCGCACATCGCCCGCGTGACCAGGCCGGCCTTCTCCAGCCGGCCGATCAGCCTCGACAGCGCGCTCTGGCTCAGATGCACGGTGTCGGCCAGCTCCTGGACCCTCAGTTGATGGCCCCGGTCGGCGTCGCGCTCCTCGACGAGGCGCTCCAGCACCTCGAACTCGCTCATGCCGAGACCGTGCCTCTCCCCCAGCTCGCGGTCGAGCGCACAGCTGGTGGCGGCATGGCGGGCCAGCAGGTCTCGCCATTCGGCGACCAGACCTGCCTCCGCCGGAGAGTCGAGTTCAGCCACGGCGCCACAGTACCACGCGCGCCAGAAATTTATGCGTTCACATCTTATTCATTTGCATTGAATGCACGCGCATGTAATCTCCTCCCCATGACCACCGCGACCGTCACGTCCCCTGACGACTCATCAACCAGCGGGCTGAACTGGACACCCCGCCTCTGGGGCACGCTCATCGTGCTCTGCGCCGCGATGTTCCTGGATGCCCTCGACGTCTCCATGGTGGGCGTCGCCCTCCCGTCCATCGGATCCGAACTCCACCTCTCCACCTCCACCCTGCAGTGGGTGGTCTCCGGCTACGTCCTCGGCTACGGCGGGCTGCTGCTGCTCGGCGGCCGGGCCGCCGACCTGCTCGGCCGCCGCCGGGTCTTCCTGGTCGCGCTGGCCGTGTTCGCCGCCGCCTCCCTGCTCGGCGGCCTGGTGGACGACGGCGGCCTGCTGATCGCCGCCCGGTTCCTCAAGGGCGTCAGCGCCGCCTTCACCGCCCCCGCCGGGCTGTCGATCATCACCACCACCTTCGCCGAGGGCCCGGCCCGCAACCGGGCGCTGTCGATCTACACCACCTGCGGCGCCAGCGGCTTCTCGCTCGGCCTGGTGCTCAGCGGCCTGCTCACGTCGGTCGGCTGGCGCTGGACCTTCCTGATGCCCGTCCCCGTCGCCCTGCTCGCCCTGGCCTTCGCCGTCCGGCTGCTCCCCCGCCCCACCGAGGAGCGCGCCAAGGGCGGGTACGACGTGGCCGGCGCGATCACAGGCACGCTCACCGTCCTGCTGCTGGTCTTCACCGTCACCGAGGCCCAGGGGGCCGGCTGGCTGAGCCTGCGCACCATCGGCTCGTTGTTCGTGGTCGCCGCCCTGGCCGCCGCCTTCCTCACGATCGAGAGCCGCACCGCGCACCCGCTGGTCCGGCTCGGCATCTTCCGCAACGGCTCGGTCGCCCGGGCCAACGTCGTCGCCTTCGCGATGACCGGCGCGTACGGCGGGTTCCAGTTCGTCGTCACCCTCTACCTGCAGCACCTGCTCCACTGGTCGGCCCTGGAGATGGCCCTCGGTCTGCTGCCGGCCGGCGCCTTCATCGCACTGTCCGCGCCGCTGATGGGCCCGGTCGTGGACCGCTTCGGCACTTCCCGGCTGCTGCCGATCGGCGTGCTGGCCCTGGTGCTCGCCTTCGCGCTGTTCCTGCGCCTGGACGAGCACAGCTCCTACCTCACCCTGGTGCTGCCGTCGATGATCCTGCTGGGCGTCGGCTTCTCGCTGGCCTTCCCCTCGGTCAACATCGCCGCCACCGACGGCGTGGCCGACGAGGAACAGGGCCTGGCCTCCGGGCTGGTCAACACCGCGATCCAGGTCGGCACCGCGGTCGTACTCGCCGGGGCCACCGCGATGATCACCGCCGGGAGCGGGGGCGGCGAGAGCGCCCAGGCGCAGCTGGACGGCTACCGGCCCGCGCTGGTCCTCGTCACGGCGGTCGCGCTGCTGGGCTTCCTGATCGCCGCCGTCGGTGCCGTGCTGGACCGGAGGAAGGCCTCGGCTCCCCGGCCGGTGGCCGACCATCACGGCCCGTCGACCGAGCTCTTCGACTCCGGCGAGCCGGCCCGGAGCGGGCTTCTGACCAAGAGCTGACCGCCGCCCGGGGCCGCCCCGTCGTCACCGGGGTCGCCGCCGGGCAGGCACCGGCTCCACCAAACCCCCGTCTTGGTGGAGCCGGCACCTCCGTACGAGCCGGTCCGTGGCACCCGCCGACTTGCGGGTTCCCCGGTTCGGCCGTTCGCTCCGCCAGTATATTGGCCGGGAGCCAACGAACGTACGGAGCAGACACGATGGCACCTCGCGGGGATTCGGTCAACGAGGAAATGCGTCAACGCTCCCGCCGGCGCATCATGTGCGCCACCGTCGAGCTGGTGGATCAGCGCGGCTACGCGGGCACCACGCTGACCGACATCGCCGAACGGGCCGGTCTCGCCCGGGGGCTGCTCTCCTACTACTTCGACGGCAAACGGCTGCTGATGCAGTCCGCGACGCACCGGATGATGCACCAGAAGCTCTCCGCGGCCCTGGCCGCGCTGGCACCGGACGCTTCTCCGCAGGCCAGGCTGGCCCGGGCGATCGACGCGGTGCTGGCGCTCGCGATGGAGCACCCCCGGGTGATGCGCTCGCATCTGGCGCTGATCCTGGACCCGGACTCCGGCGCCTTCGTCCAGGACCCGGAGCAGCAGCGGCTCGGCGCACTCCTCCAGGGGCTGCTGCGCGACTGGGGCGCGCCCGACCCGGTCGCCGAACACGCGGTGCTGCGCAGTGCGCTGATGGGCGGCTGCATCGGCGTGCTGCTGCCGGGGGCCGAGATATCGCTGGCGCCGATCCGGGCCGACCTGTTCGGCCGCTACGACCTGGCCTGGGAGCTGGGCCGGCCGCCGCAGCCGCGGCCGCCGCAGCGCGAACGGCCGTCGGCCCGCGGGTGAGCGCGGGGCGACGGCCGTTCGACGACGACTGTACGGCGGCCGGTCAGCCGCCGGTCAGCTCGTTGTCAGCGTTCCTTCAGGATCGACGCCAGCAGATCGATGGTCCGCTCGGGCGTCAGACTGTCCACGCAGAGCCGTTCCATGACCTGGATGTACGCGTCGACGTCGTCGCGCTTGTCCAGGTAGAGCGCGCTGGTGAGCTGCTCCAGGTAGACGACGTCGGCGAGGTCCTGCTCGGGGAAGCGCAGGATGGTGAACGCTCCGGACTCCCCGGCGTGGGCGCCGAAGCGGAACGGCATCACCTGGATCACCACGTTGGCCTGCTCGGCGACGTCGATCAGGTACTGCACCTGACCGCGCATCACCTCGGGCCCGCCGACCGGGCGGCGCAGTGCGGCCTCGTCGATGACGGCCCAGAGCCGCGGGTTGTTGCCCTCGGCGAGCAGCTTCTGGCGGCGCAGCCGGAGGCTGACCCGCCGTTCGACCTCCTCCGCGCTGATGACCGGGCGGCTCTGACCGAAAACCGCTCGCGCGTACTCCTCGGACTGCAGCAGGCCGGGGATGAACTGCACCTCGTAGGTGCGGATCAGCGCGGCGGCCTCCTCCAGGCCGACGTAGGTCTGGAACCAGCCCGGCAGCACGTCGTTGAAACTGTGCCACCAGCCGGACTTGTTGGCCTCACGGACCAGGCCGAGCAGGGCCTCGCGCTCGATGCCGTCGTCCACGCCGTAGAGGCTGAGGAGATCGGCGACGTCGCGCTCCTTGAAGCTGACGCGGCCGAGCTCCATGCGACTGATCTTGGACTCGGACGCGCGGATCGCGTACCCGGCGTCCTCGCGGGTGATGCCGCGCGCCTCGCGGAGCCGGCGCAGCTGGGAACCGAGGAGGATCCGGCGGACCATCGAGCCGCCGCCCGGCTGAACTGTGGTCATGCGGTCGAAACCTCCACCTAGGGCAAACAGCGCACAGTCTGCCATCAGTTGAGCGCTCACGGTGCCGATACTGACGGATGTTCCTATCAGTTCCGCACTCCACACACCAGGATGCACGTGCATCCGGCGCTTGCATATGCCAATAGTGCGACTGCACGTGAATCGACTCTTGCATCTGCAGTGAGCGCAGAGGACCATGGTGCACGTGCACCTGCACATCCCTGGCAATCCCGCGGGCTCCGCGTCGACCCCACGCGCGACTCCGTGCACCAGCCCGGCAGCGCCCCTCGCGCCACCGGGCGTTCGTGTGCGCGCGCGACTGGTCGAGGGGGCGGCCGTGCGGCCGAGCGAGTCGGAGGTGACCGGCATGACCCCGGCGGGTCCAGCCGTGTCCGCCCCCTTATGGGAGGAGCTCTTCATGAGCACCGGTACGGCTTTGGCAGTCGACCCCCATGTGGTCACCTGTACGCTCGCTCCTCGCTACGAAGCCGTCAGAACCGCGCGCGACTTCGCCCGGAGCGCCCTGCAGCGCTGGGGGCTGGGCGAGCTGTTCGACGATGTCGCGCTGGTGGCCTCGGAGCTGGTGACCAATGCCCTCCGGCACGCGATCGGCGCACGGCCCGACCCGGCCGGCGGCGCCCTGGGCGGCTACGACTGTCCCACCCAGGCGGCGGACGGCCGGCTGCCGATCCGAATAAGCCTGGTTCACCGCGCCCCGCAGGTGGTCTGCGCGGTGAGCGACCCCAGCAGCATCGGCCCGGTGGCACGGGAGGCGGACTTCGTGGCCGAGTCGGGCCGCGGGCTGCACCTGGTGGACTCGTTCAGCCGCTCCTGGGGCTGGCACCCGCTGGGCGGCGGCAAGGTGGTCTGGGCGCTCTTCGAGGCGGAGCAGTGCGCGACCCCCGAGGTCGGCGGACGGCACCGGCGCTCGGCCTAGCCCCGGACCGGGCAGGGCGGCGACAGTGGGCACGAGCGGCTTGAGCACAGGAGGCGCGGGCACGGGCGGCACACCCCTGCTCGACGGTCCCGGCCGGCGGCCCGGCCCGGCGTCAGCGCGGACATCAGGGCAGGCATCGGAGCGGACATCAAGCCGGGCGGCGGGGCAGGTGACCTGTTCGGTCGGGCCGTCCGTACTCGCGGCCGCACACGACCGGAAGAACGGCCCGGCGCGACGGCGCCCGTACCAGGGAATGGGCGCCGTCAGACACAGGCCGCCGCGGTGTCAGCACCCACGACGGCCCCCCGATGGTGAAGGCGACGGCCGGTCAGACCGCCAGGTGGTCGAACTCCCCGTCCTTGGCACCCAGCAGCAGCGCCGCGATCTCGGCCCGGGTGTAGATGAGCGCGGGACCGTCCGGGAAGCGCGAGTTGCGCATCGCCACGTCCCCTCCCGGCAGAGCGGCGAACTCGACGCAGTTGCCCTGAGAGTTGCTGTGCAGGCTCTTCTGCCAGACCACGTTCTCGAGGTCCGCAGCCGCCATCCCGTTGTACGGGTCGTTCGTGTCGTACCTGTCGTGCATAGAAATCTCCCGAAGAGCTCCGGAGTGGTCGTCCAGCGCGGCGCCCCCGGCACAGGCCGAACGACTGGACCGGCCCCGTACCGGCCCGGCATAACGCCTCACTTGACGTGATGATAGCTCCAGTGCACGTGCATCAGCACGGGACAGTGCAGGTGCACGGCCTCTTTCACGGATCGGCCGGAACTCTTCACCACCCGCCGCCCGGCAGCCCGTAAGCGGACATAGCCGACTGAATCGGCAAGTCGCCGATAACCGCCCGTAAGCGACCCCCCGCTGAATGTTGATCTTCCAGCGCCGGGAGTCGCGCCTCCGTGACCCTCCGTCAGACCCCTTCCGGCCTGTGAGACATCTCACGCCGGGAAGGCGCAACTCCCGCCCCGGCCGACCGCGTCGAAGGCGATACCGGCCACTGCGCGGGATTGGGTGCGTTATGTCCTGATTCGGCGTGGGTCACCGCCCTCGGAACGGCAGCCGACTGCGGGACCGGCGGAGC
Organism: Kitasatospora sp. NPDC087315; assembly: GCF_044744345.1. NCBI lineage: Bacteria > Bacillati > Actinomycetota > Actinomycetes > Kitasatosporales > Streptomycetaceae > Kitasatospora > Kitasatospora sp. NPDC087315. The sequence continues at coordinate 11,902 of NZ_JBIUYD010000002.1, forward strand.
GATGTCCTACGATCTCCGCCATGAGCACCGCAGCCATCCCGGGCGCGCCACTGCCCGTCCGAACCCCAGGCTCCCGTGCGCGGGGGCGCCACCGCCGCCCCGAGCGCCCCGAGATTCCGGCCGGATCCCCGGCCCTGGTGCTCGCCGTGCCCGCGACCGCCGGGCCCGAGTCCCGCTCCGTCGTCGAGGAGCTGCTGTCGATCGTCCGCAGCGAGCAGAACGGCGTCCAGACCGCGGCCGGGTACCTCCCGGTCGGGGACGGCGACTTCGAGGGCACCGGGGACGAGCGCACCGTCGCCGAGCTGCTGGCCCAGGCCGCCGGGGCGGGCCTGCCCGCGCCGGTCGTGGTGCCGCTGGTTCCCGGCCCGCACGGTTTCCTGGCCGAACTCCACGCGCTCGCCGCCGAGTACGGCGCCCCCGTCACCGACGTGCTGGGCCCGCACCCGCTGCTGGCCGAGGCCGTCCACGTCCGCCTCTCCGAGGCCGGTCTGGCCCGCGCCGACCGCGCCCGGCTGTTCGCCATCGCGACCGCCGCGGACGGCGTGGTGCTCACCACCGTCGGCGGCGAGGAGGCCACCGCCGCCGCCGGGGTCACCGGGGTGCTGCTGGCCGCCCGGCTCGCCGTCCCGGTCGTCCCGGCCGCGCTGGACGTGCCCGGCTCGGTGGCCGCCGCCGTCGCGCACCTCAAGGAGACCGGCTCCCAGCGCCCCGCGCTGGCCCCGCTGGTGATCGGCCCGGAGGCCGACTCCGAGCTGCTCGCCACGGCCGCCGAGGAGACCGGCTGCCCGAGCGCCGCGCCGCTGGGCGCCTACCCGACGGTGGGCCAGCTGATCGCCTCCACCTACCTGGCCGCGCTGCCGGTCCCCGACCCCGGGGCGTACGCCGGGGAGAGCGGGGAGACCGCCGCCGAATAGCGCGGCCGTCCGACGACGCCAGGGCCCGGAACGGCTCCGTTCCGGGCCCTGCGGACGTCCGGACGGCTCAGGAGCGGCCGCCCACCCGGGTGGTGGGCGCGGCGGCGCCCCTGAGCCTGAGCGCGGGCGGCTGCACCGGCCGGGCCCGGGCGGCGAGCGCCGGCACCGGCCCGACGGCGGCGTTCCACTGCGGTTGCGCCGTACCGCCGCCGTCCGCCTTCCGCACCTGGAGCGCCTCGGAGCGCCCGGCCCGGCGCAGCACGATGCTCCTGGGCGGCGCCGACTCCGGGTCCATCCAGAGCTCGTTGCCGCCGAACTCGCAGTCCAGCACGGCCACATCGTCCGGTTTGCCGTCCGCGGCGGCGCGGACGGCGACCCCGGCCTTCCGGTAGCCGGTGAACCGGCTGCGGCTGAACGTGACGGCCTCCCCGGCGAGTTCGTGCCCGGCGGCGTCGATCAGCAGCCCGTCGAAGAGGCTGCCCTTGTCCCGGCCGAGCGCGTGCGGGGCCACTCCCCCGGCGGCGTTGCCGTACAGCACGCTCGCGGTGTAGTCGAAGTCGTTGAGGTAGGCGCCGTGTTCGATGCCCCGGCCGCCGTTGTGGTAGGCCGCGAACTCGGTGACCACATGGTGATGCCGGGCGTTCAGCCAGACGAAGATGCCGTCCTGCAGGTTGTTGTGGGCCAGGCAGCGCTGGAGGTCCACACCCCCTCGCTGTTCTCCGGCCACTCGTGGCCGGAGGCGCCGGTGACGCCCTGGACGCCGACGGCCACGCAGTCCACCGCCCGGCCGCCGGTGCCCGCGCCGAGGTTGAACCCCGTCAGGCGGTAGGCGCGCGGGTTGGGTTCGAGCCGGGTGCGGGAGGCCACGCAGGACTCGTGGACGATGTCGTCGGACGGGCGCTGCGGGGTACGGGTGTCCGGCGGGCCGTCCCACCAGGCGGCGTCCTCCCAGGTGTCGTGGCTGACGCAGCTGCGGAAGGTGATGCCGTGGCTGGCGTGCGGCACGAAGGCGTGGCTGCCCGCGTCGCGGACCACCACGCCCTCGACGACGGTGCCCCGGGTGGTGTCGCCGAGCATGTGGAAGTGCAGCCCGTACCGGCCGAGCACGGGCGCGGTGACGGGGACCGTGCCGTCCTGGCCCTTCCAGGTCTTCTCGGTGTCGGCGCGCGGACCCACCCAGCGCAGTGCGGCGTGCCGTACGTCGGCGGGCCGGGAGCCGGTGACGTGGACGTGCGCGCGGCCCTTCGCGGTGCCCTCGACCCGGACGCCGCGGGTCAGGTTGAGCAGTTCGGCGCCGACGGTGACGCCCCCTCCGGCGGTCACCCGGGGGTGGGCGTACTTCAGCGGGGAGGCCAGGGTGACGGTGGATCCGCTGACGGACCGGACGGTGACCAGGTCGTAGCGGGCGGAGAAGTCCTCGGCGTCGGGCGGGCCGGTCGGGGTGACGGCCAGTTCGTCGCCGGGCAGCCAGCCGGTGGGCTCGGCGGCCAGGCCGATGGAGGTGTCACCGGCCCGCAGCTCGCGGTCGGCGCGGACCCAGGCGGTCTTGGCCGCGCCGTCCAGCCGCAGGCAGCCGGCGCCGGTCACCCAGAGCCCGGTGTCGGTGTCGGTGTCGGTGTCGGTGTCGACCACCTTGGCGCCGTCGCCCTGGAAGCGCCGCTCGTCCACGGACGGGAAGCGGACGGTGTGCACGGCGGTGCCCTCGGGGGCGAGTGCCAGGGTGCCGCGGATCTCGACGTTGCCGTCCGAGGCGAGGGTGAGGGTGCGGTCGGCGGCGAAGGTGAGTACGCCGGTCGGCTCGACCAGCAGCGAGCCCACGGTGGCATCGGTGTCGAGGAGCACCCGGTCGGCGATCCGGACGGCGCTCCGCGGGCCGGGTACCGCACCGCCCCAGCCGGCCGGGTCGGACCAGCGGCGGCCGGCCAGGTCGACGGTCGGTGCGGCGGCGGGCCCGGCCCCGGAGGTGCCGACGGGCGGCGGCCCGGCGGGCCGGTGGTCCATGCCCGCGCCCTCGGCGGGGGCCGCGGCGGCGTCGGTGGGGCCGTCCGGGGCCACGGGCATACCGGGCATGCCGGTGGCCGCGACGGGCTGCGTCCGCCCGGTCAGCGAGCGCCGCAGGATCTCCTCGCCGCCGACCGCGGCGAACACCGTGCCGACCGCCGGCCAGCGCAGCATCGTCCGGCGGCGTACGGGAGTTCGGGGCCGTTCGGGCGATATGTCCACTCTGCGGCGTTTTGCCCGGCGGTGCACCCCCCGAGGCCTGACGGTCGGGCGCCCGGCACGCGGGTCCTCGTCCTTGGCCATCACCGCGCAGCCCTCCCGCCGGACGGCCGCGTCGGTACTGACGTCCTGAAGCACAGGCAGTTGGGTCCGGCCGCAGGGGCGTTGCCGAAAATCGGTCATTTCTGATCATGGTGGACAGCCAATCAACCCCTCACCCGTAAACCGTGACGGGCATCACACATGTTTGCGGTTTGAACGGGAGTCTGCTTAACGTGCTCCCCGTTCGTGGCTACACGAACCCAGCCCATCCGCAACGCCGAGTCCTGCCGTCGGTTGTGCTGGCAGCGCAGAAACGCACCACGGCAGGAGCGGGGGACCCACAGGTAAGTCGCCCCGGACCGGTTCCCGAAACCGGTTCAGGGCTAGGGGTGAAGCCGCGCCACGGCGCGGCCGGGCAACTCCAGCCCGAATCCGACAGCTCACCTCGCAGGCGTGGGAGAGGATCGCGTCTTCATGCTGCCCGTCAACGGCACCAGTCTGCCCCGTCGCGCCCGCCGCCTGATCGCCGCCGTCGGCGTCGCGGGTGTCGGCCTGACCGTCCCGTGCCTCACCACCGGCACCGCCTCCGCCGCCCCGGTCGCCACCTGGGACAAGGTCGCCCAGTGCGAGAGCGGTGGCAACTGGGCCATCAACACCGGCAACGGCTTCTACGGCGGCCTGCAGTTCACCTCCAGCACCTGGGCCGCCTTCGGCGGTACCGCGTACGCCTCGCAGGCCCACCTGGCCACCAAGGACCAGCAGATCGCGGTCGCCGAGAAGGTCCTCGCCTCGCAGGGCCCCGGCGCCTGGCCCGTCTGCTCCGTCAAGGCCGGCCTGACCAAGGGCGGCACCCCGGCCGCCGTCGACACCTCGGCCGCCGCGAAGCCGGCCGCCACCAAGCCGGCCGCCCCGGCCGCCACCCCCGCGCCGAAGCCCGCCCCGCAGGCCCCCGCGCAGACCCCGGCCCCGGCGAAGAGCCAGGCCCCCGCCGACTCCGCCCAGGCCAAGGGCGGCAGCCAGGCCCAGCCGACCGACTACACCGTCATCGCGGGCGACTGGCTCTCCTCCATCGCCGACAAGAACAACGTCCAGGGCGGCTGGGAGCGGCTGTACGAGCTGAACCGCGGCACCCTGACCCAGGGTCCGCACGTCATCTACCCGGGCCAGCAGCTCGCCCTGGGCAAGGGCGGCCAGGCCCAGCAGTCCGGCCAGGGCGCCACCGGCGCCTCCACCGGCAAGCCGGCCGCGCAGACCCAGGCACAGACCCCGGCCGCACAGACCCCGGCCGCGCAGACCCCGGCCGCGCAGGCCCCCGCCGCCAAGCCCGCCGCCAAGCCGGTCGCCAAGCCCGCCGCCCCGGCGCAGACCCAGGCCCCGGCGCAGACCGCCACCGGCAGCATGGCCGCCGCCGTCTCCTTCGCCCAGTCGAAGGTCGGTCAGGCCTACATCTACGGCGGCACCGGCAACGGCGGCTGGGACTGCTCCGGTCTGACCCAGGCCGCGCTGCGCGCCGCGGGCGTCTCCGTCCCGCGCGTCGCCGCCGACCAGGCCGCCGCCAGCACCCACGTCTCGCTGGACAGCCTGCTCCCGGGCGACCTGCTGTTCTGGTCCAACAACGGCAAGGACTCCGGCGTCTACCACGTCGCGATCTACATCGGCGGCGGGAAGTACGTCGAGGCCGCCAACCCGAGCTCGGGCGTGCGGACCCAGACCGTCGCCAACTGGGCCCCGGACTTCGCCGGCCGGGTCTGACCCGCCGGGCGTGCCCGGCACGCCCCCGACCCCGAGGCCCCCGGGGAGAGTCTGGTCGCTCTCCCCGGGGGCCTCGGCCTGTCTCCCCCGGCCGTCGCGCACCGGCCGGGTACCGGCGGGGCCACCGGTGGTCAACGCGGGCGCCGGCAGGGCATGCTGCTGCTCCGTACCCGAGGAGGAGTCACATGGCCCAGGTCACCGTCACGCTCGACGCCGATCTCGCCATCGACGCGATGACGCTCTCCGGCACCACGAACCCGCAGGACGCCGTCGAACTGGTCCCGCGCGACCACCTCGCCCGGGGCCGGCGCACCGGGACCCGGACCGGCGACGCCGCCGACGGACAACGGGTGAACCAGGAGCGCCCCACCGTCCAGGAGGGCTGAGCGCGGCACGGCCGGGGCCCCCGGGGAGCGTTCGCTCCCCGGGGGCCCCGGCACCGGTTCACCGCGGGCAGGCCCCGGTGGAGCCGCGCATCACCAGCTCCGGCTGGAACATGAACTCCCCGCGCTGGGCGGCGTTCGCACCGACCTCCTCCAGCAGAGCGTCGACGGCGGCGGTGGCCATCGCCTCGACCGGCTGGCGGATGGTGGTGAGCGGCGGCTCGGTGAAGGCAATCAGCGGCGAGTCGTCGAAGCCGACCACCGAGACGTCCTGCGGGACGGCCAGGCCCCGCTGACGCACCGCGCGGATCGCGCCGAGCGCCATCATGTCGCTGCCGCAGACGATCGCCGTGCAGCCCTTGTCGAGCAGCGCGCCGGCCGCCGCGTGCCCGCCCTCCACGCTGAACAGCGTGTGGTGGACGAGGTCCTCGGCCTCCTCCTGGGTCTTGCCGAGCACCGCCCGCATGGCCGCCGTGAAGCCCTCGATCTTGCGCAGCACCGGTACGTACCGCCGCTGCCCGACCGCCAGGCCGATCCGCTCGTGGCCGAGTTCGGCCAGGTGCTGGACGGCCATCCACATCGCGGCCCGGTCGTCCGGCGAGATGAACGGCGCGTCGATCTTCTCGCTGTAGCCGTTGATCAGCACGAACGGCACCTGCCGGCCGGCCAGCCGGGCGTACCGGTCGTGGTCGGCGGTGGTGTCGGCGTGCAGGCCGGAGACGAAGACGATGCCCGCCACGCCCCGGTCGACCAGCATCTCGACCAGTTCGTCCTCGGTCGAGCCGCCGGGCGTCTGGGTGCAGAGCACCGGCGTGTAGCCGTGCCGGCTCAGCACCTGCTCGATCACCTGGGCCAGCGCGGGGAAGATCGGGTTGCTCAGCTCCGGGGTGATCAGCCCGATCAGTCCGGCGCTGCGCTGGCGCAGGCGGGTCGGCCGCTCGTAGCCGAGCACGTCCAGCGCCGCCAGCACGGTCTGCCGGGTGGCGGCGGAGACGTTCGCCTTGCCGTTGAGTACGCGGGAGACGGTGGCTTCGCTGACCCCCGCCTGCGCCGCGATGTCTGAGAGTCGCGCCGTAGTCACGGTCCCAGAGCCTATTGCAACCACGTCAGACCGCCCACCAGCCGGTGCTGTCCGGGGCCAGCACGGTCTCGCCGCCATCCACCTCCAGGTCGGCGGAGGCGAGCAGCAGCCGGCCGGGCACGGCTATCCTGACCGGCTGGTCGGTGGTGTTCACCGTGCACACGAACGAGCCGCGGCGGAACGTCAGGGTGCCCTCGGGGCCGTCCAGCCACTCGACCTCGGTGCCGGCGCCCAGCCCGGGCTGCGCACGCCGGACGGCCAGCGCACTGCGGTACAGCTCCAGGGTGGACGTCGGGTCACCGGTCTGCGCCTCGACGCTGAGCGCGGCCCACTCGGCGGGCTGGGGCAGCCAGCTCGGGCCGCCGGCGGTCGGGCCGAAGCCGTACGGGGCCTCGGTGCCGGACCACGGGATCGGCACCCGGCAGCCGTCGCGGTAGCCGTCCTGGCCCGCCTGACGGAAGAACGACGGGTCCTGGCGGACCTCGTCGGGCAGGTCGGTGACGTCCGGCAGGCCGAGCTCCTCACCCTGGTAGATGTACGCGGAGCCGGGCAGCGCGAGCATCAGCAGGGTGGCGGCACGGGCGCGGCGCAGGCCGAGGCCGCGGTCGCCGGCGGTGCGGATCTGGGTGCCCAGGCCCGGCGGGTTGGCGAAGCGGGTGGCGTGCCGGGTGACGTCGTGGTTGGAGAGCACCCAGGTGGTGGGGGCCTCCACCGGGCGCATCGAGTCGAGCGAGAGGTCGATCACCTCGCGCAGCTCGGCGGCGTCCCAGGAGGTGCCCAGGTACTGGAAGTTGAAGGCCTGGTGCAGTTCGTCGGGGCGGACGTAGTTGGCGGTGCGCTGGACGGTCGGGGTCCAGGCCTCGGCGACGCCGATCCGCTCGCCCGGGTACTCGTCCAGGATGGTCCGCCAGCTGCGGTAGATCTCGTGCACGCCGTCCTGGTCGAAGAACGGCATGACGTCGTTGCCGAGCAGCTTGAGCTGGTCGGCGCCGCCGAGGTCGGGCAGGCCGGGGGCCTTGACCAGGCCGTGGGCGACGTCGATCCGGAAGCCGTCGACGCCCATGTCCAGCCAGAACCGCAGGATCGAGCGGAACTCGTCGGCGACGGCCGTGTTCTCCCAGTTGAAGTCGGGCTGCTCGGGGGCGAACAGGTGCAGGTACCAGTCGCCCGGGGTGCCGTCCGGGTTCTCCGAGCGGGTCCAGGCCGGGCCGCCGAAGATGGACTCCCAGTCGTTGGGCGGCAGTTCGCCGTTCTCTCCCTTGCCCGGACGGAAGTGGTAGCGCTCGCGCAGCGGCGAGGCGGGGCCGTCGCGCAGCGCCCGCTGGAACCACTCGTGCTGGTCGGAGGAGTGGTTGGGGACGAGGTCCACGATGATCCGCAGGCCCAGCTCGTGGGCGTCGCGGATCAGCGCGTCGGCGTCCAGCAGGGTGCCGAACATCGGGTCCACCGCGCGGTAGTCGGCCACGTCGTAACCGGCGTCGGCCTGCGGCGAGGCGTAGAACGGCGAGAGCCAGACCGCGTCCACGCCGAGGTCGCGCAGGTAGGGCAGGCGGCTGCGGATGCCGGGCAGGTCGCCCATGCCGTCGCCGTTGGAGTCGGCGAAGCTGCGCGGGTACACCTGGTAGATGACCGCGTCCCGCCACCAGTCTCTGGACGCGCCGGTGCTCGCCTCGTGAGCGGTGGCGTCGGCGGCGGGCCGGGAGGTGTCGGCCAGGTTCTGGGTCATGGACGGTATCCCTTGGGGACTAGGCGGTGGATACGGCAGCGGTCAGGACTTGGAGGCGCCGGCCGTGAGACCGGTGACCAGGTGACGCTGCACCAGGTAGAAGAGGGCCGAGGAGGGGATCGCGATCAGGACCGCGGTCGCCGCCATCAGGTTCCACTGGGCGTCGTGCTCGCTGACGAAGGTCTGCAGGCCGACGGCGAGGGTGTACTTGTCGGAGCTGAGCATGAAGGTGGAGGCGAAGGCCACCTCGGCCCAGGCGGTCAGGAAGGAGTAGAACGCCGCCACCGCCAGGCCCGGCCGGGCGAGCGGCAGCACCAGCCGCCAGAAGGTGCCGAACGGGCTGAGCCCGTCGACCCGCCCGGCCTCGTCGATCTCCACCGGGATGGTGTCGAAGTAGCCCTTGAGCAGCCAGGCGCAGTACGGGACGGTGGTGGTCGAGTAGACCAGGATCAGTCCGAGGTAGCTGTCCAGCAGGCCGAGGTCGGAGAGGATCGTGTACATCGGCACGATCAGCACCGCGATCGGGAACATCTGGGTGACCAGCAGCGACCACATCAGCGGCTTGTGGCCGGGGAAGCGCATCCGGGAGACGGCGTAGCCGGTGGTGGCGGCGATCAGCACGCCGAAGACCGTGGTGACCCCGGAGACCAGGAACGCGTTGCCGAACCAGGTGAAGAAGTCGGTGTCGAACAGCACCGTGTGGTAGTTCGACAGCGTCATCTTGTCGAAGATCTCCCCGGGGTGGAGGTAGTCCGTCTTGTCGGGGCCGAGCGAGACGTAGAGGATCCACGCCACCGGGAAGAGCGCGATCAGGCTGGCCAGGATCAGCGTGCCGTGCGACAGCGTCTTGACCAGCGGGCTCGCCTCGCCGCGGCGGCGGACCCGGGCCGGCTTGGCGGCCGGGGCGGCCGCGCCCGCGGTGCGGACGGTGGGTCGGTCGGTGGTGGTGCTCATCGGGGGTACCTGCCTTCGTGGTCGCTGGGGTTGCGGGGCGTCAGCCGTTGGCCTGCTCGTTGCGGGCGAGCCAGCGCCGGTAGAAGGCGGTGAAGACGATCAGGATGGAGAGCAGGATCACACCGTAGGCGGCGGACTGCGCGTAGTCCCGGGGCTGCTGGCCGAAGCCGAGGCGGTAGGCCCAGGTGACGAGCAGCTGGGCGTCGGGCGCTCCGCTGGTGCCGAACAGCAGGAAGATGACCGCGAACTGGTTGAACGTCCAGATCACGCCGAGCAGGACGACGGTGGAGGAGACGGTGCGCAGCCCGGGCAGGGTGACGTACCGGAAGCGCTGCCAGGGGGTGGCGCCGTCCATCTCGGCGGCCTCGTACAGCTCGGCCGGGATCGACTGCAGGCCGCCGAGCAGCGAGATCATCATGAACGGCACGCCGACCCAGGTGTTGACCAGGATCGCGGCGGCCTTCTGTGCCAGCGGGTCGTCCAGCCAGCCGGGTTCGGGCAGGTGCAGGGAGGAGAGCAGCCCGTTGACGGCGCCGCCGTCGGCGAGCATCAGCCGCCAGGAGAAGACGGTGACGAAGGTCGGCACGGCCCACGGCAGGATGAGCAGCATCCGGTAGACGGCGCGGCCGCGCAGCTTCTGGTTGAGCAGCAGGGCCAGGCCCAGGCCGATGGTGTAGTGCAGGAAGACGCAGAGCGCCGTCCAGGTGATGGTCCAGACGAAGTGCGACCAGAAGCGGTCGTACGAGCCGGGGCCCCAGAGGATGTCGGCGTAGTTGTCGAAGCCGACGAACTTGTAGCTGGCCGGGATCTCGTTGACGCCGATCTTGCGGGCGGCGTTGAGGCTGTTGGCGTCGGTGAGGGTGAGCCAGATGCCCTCGGCGAGCGGGTAGAGCACCAGCACGCCGAGCACCAGCACCACCGGCGTGATCATCGCGTAGGCGTACCAGTGCTTGGCGTAGGAGCGCTTGAGCCGCTCCATCGGGCCCGGACGCGAATCGCGCTCCCGGCTGCCCTTGCCGGTGGCGCCCTGCACGGCGACTGACATCGATTGACACCTTCTCAGGAGGTCCGCCGCCCGCTTCGGCGACTGCTGGTACGGAGCTGGCCGTCCGGCCCGCCGGGAGGGAGCGCGGCGGGCCGGACGACGGGGGCTTGTCGGGGAAGCCCCCGGACTACTTGGCGAAGCCCGGGAGGAGCTTGGCGTAGTCGGTGGCGACGGTGTTCAGGCCGTCCTGGGTGCCGGTGCCCTGGGCCACCTTGCCGAGGTTGGTACCGAGCGAGGCGAACAGCGAGCTGTACTCGGGCAGTTCGGGGCGCGGCTTGGCGCTGCCGAGCACGGCCTGGAAGCCCGCGATGCCGGGGTCGGCCTTGACCTCGGGGGTGAAGGCGTCGGCGCGGGTCGGCAGGGTGGAGTTCTTCTGCGCGATGAACGCCTGGCTCTCGGCGGAGGTCATGAAGGCGGCGAACTTCTCGGCGGCGGCCTTGTGGGCCTGGTCGGCGCCGGCGTAGACGGAGATGTTGTGGCCGCCGGTGGGGGCGCCGGCCTTGCCGGCGGAGCCGGCCGGGACGGGGGCGATGCCGAGGTTGGTCTTGTCGGCGAACGCGGAGCCCTTGTAGATGTTGGTGATCTCCCAGGGGCCCTGGATGATGGCCGCGACCTTGCCGCTGTTGAAGGCGTCCATCATGTGCGCGTAGGCGTCGGTGGTGACGTCGGCCTTGACGGTGCCGGGCGAGGTGAACAGCGACTTGTAGGTCTCGATGCCCTTGACGGCCTCGGGCGACGCGACGGTGATCTTCTTGGTGGCGGCGTCGACGGTGTCGGTGCCCTCGCCGAACAGGAACGGCATCGCGTAGTAGCCGTCGGCGGCCTTCAGCCAGAAGCCGTCCACGCCGGCCTTCTCCTTGACGGCGGCGGCGGCGGTCTTCAGCTCGTCCCAGGTCTTGGGGGCCTCGGTGATACCGGCCTTGGTGAACAGCTCCTTGTTGTAGAGCAGGCCCAGGGTGTCGGTGACCAGCGGGACGCCGTAGATCTTGCCCTCGTACTTGGCCTGCTGGACCAGGCTGGGCTGGAAGGCGGCGGAGTCGGCGGCGGCCGGGGTGCCGTCCAGCGGCTCCAGGTAGCCGGCCTTGGCGAAGGCGGCGGTCCAGCCGACCTCGGAGCGGAACACGTCCGGAGCGCCCTTGGCCCCCATGGCGGTCTGGAGCTTGTTCTGCGCCTGGTCGAACGGCACGTTGACGAAGTCGACCTTGACGGTCGGGTTGGCGGCCTCGAACTTCTTGACGAGTTCCTGGTAGTTCGGCGCCTCGTTGGTGGCGTTCGACGTGTCCCAGTAGGTGAGGGTGACCGGCCCGTCGGCCTTGCCGTTCGAGCTGGAGCCGCTGCTGCCACAGGCAGCCATCGAGACCGCGAGGGCCACAACGAGGGCAGAGGCCGCGATGCCACGCCGCATGAGAACTCCTTGGGAGGGTGGGGGTGCCCGAGATAGTGGGAGGCAGGCGCATAATGGCTGCCTCGCCGCGACCGCACCGTTGCTGCCGTCGGGCTCGGAAGGAAGTTAACAGCGGCGCAATCGCCACGGAAAGACCTTGCAGCAAGTTTCTGCAAGAAATGCCGATCGTTACATCCACGTGTCCTCGACGTTGCCACCCGGTGGTTGACAGTGGACGAATCATCAGCGTTCGCCCGTTTCGTCCGGCTCCGTACCGTGCCCGGACCGGCTCCGCCCCCACCCGCCTGAACCGCGGAGCGCCGCTTGCAGCAGACTGACGGCATGCGAATCAGAGCCGCGAAGAGGGACGAACTGCCGCTGCTGTGCGAGCTGGAACGGGCCGCCGGGGCGCCGTTCGCCGCGATCGGGATGCCGGAGATCGCCGAGGACGAACCGCCCGCGCCCGAGGAGCTCGTCCACTACCTGGACGGGGGCGTCGCCCTGGTGGCCCTGGAGGAGGACGGCGGCGCGCCCGTCGGCTATCTGCTGGCCGAGCCGGTGGACGGCGCGCTGCACATCGAACAGGTCTCCGTCCACCCCGGCCACGCCCGCCAGGGGATCGGCCGGGCGCTGATCGAGCACCTCGCGGCCACCACCGACGCGCCCGCGCTCACCCTCACCACCTTCGCCGACGTCCCCTGGAACGCCCCCTACTACGCCCGTTGCGGCTTCCGGCCGCTCGCCGACGCCGAGGTCACCCCCGGCCTGCGGGAGATCCGGCGCAAGGAGGCCGAGCACGGTCTGGACCGCTGGCCCAGGCTCTGCATGCGCCGGGAACCGCCCCGCGGCTGACCGGTCAGGCGACGCCCAGGCGCAGCACGGTGGTGGAGCGGAACTCCTCCCCCGGCCGCAGCTCGGTGCTGGGGAAGGCCGGGTGGTGCGGGGAGTCCGGGAAGTGCTGGGTCTCCAGCGCGATCCCGGCGAACGGCCCGTACGGGACACCGCTCGCGCCGGTCACCGCGCCCTGGAACGTGTTGGCGGTGTAGACCTGGATGCCCGGCTCGGTGGTCAGCACCTCCAGGGTGCGGCCGCTGGCCGGGTCCTCCAGCAGCGCGGCCCGGGCCGGGGTGCCGTCGGCCGGACGCGGCCGCAGCACCCAGTTGTGGTCGTAGCCGCCCGGGCCGGCCAGCTGGGGGTGCTCGTCGTGCACGGACTTGCCGATCGGCCGGGCCGCGGTGAAGTCGAACGGGGTGCCGGCCACCGGCTCGGTCCGCCCGTACGGGATCTGCCGCGCGTCGGCCGGGGTGTACTCCTCGGCGTCGAGGGTGAGCAGGTGGCCGAGGATGTCTCCGCTGCCTTCGCCCGAAAGATTGAAGTACGCGTGATTGGTCAGGTTGACGACGGTCGGCCTGGTGGTGACGGCCCGGTAGGCGATGACCAGTTCGCCGGCCGGGTCGAGGGTGTAGTCGACGGTGACATCGAGCGCGCCGGGGAAGCCCTGGTCGCCGTCCGGACTGTGCAGCCGCAGCCGCACGCCTGCGGGCAGTTGCCCGGCCTCCCAGATCCGGTGCGCGAAGCCGTCCGGGCCGCCGTGGATGGTGACGCCGCCACCGGTGGGGGCGAGCGGGTACTCCTCGCCGTCGATGGTGAACCCGCAGCGGTCGATCCGGTTGGCGTACCGGCCGACGACGGTGCCGTAGTGCCGGGCCGGGCCGAGGATCTCGCTCAGCCGGTCGGTGGAGAGCAGGAGTTGCGCGGGCCGGCCGGCCCGGTCGGGGGCGGTCAGGGTGTGCAGGGTGGCACCGAGGGTGAGCACGCTCGCCTCGTACGGGCCGGCGCGCAGCGTCCAGCGCTCGATCGCGGCACCCGCGCCCGAGGCCTCGAAGGGTTCGCGCCGCACGCTGGTCGCCTGCGGCCCGTTCGCCGGGGGCGTCGCCATGGCCTGCTCCTCACTGGTGGGCCACGGCGCACCGCGGCCACCTGGTTCCGGGTCCGTCCGGGGCCGCTGTGGCGGGCCCGGTGTGCGTCAGCCTAGCCAGAGCAGTGGGGGCGGGGGCGGTACGGCCGTCCTGCGCGCCGCCCCCGCGCCCCCGCGCGCTACCGCCGACCGCTGTCGGACCAGTCGGAGCCGCCGCGCTGCTCGGGCGGCAGGCCGAGGGCCGAGGCGAGGCCGTCCGGGCCGCTGCCCGCCTTGCGGTAGACGGCCGCCAGCCGACGGTTGACCAGGCTGAGCTGGACGCCCAGTTCCTCGGCGATCCGCTGCGGCGGCACGCCCCGGACGGCGAGCCGGGCGACGTCCCACTCGGGCTGGCTGAGCGTCTCGCGGAAGTCGCCCAGCCGGTTGGGCCGCAGGCCGTAGTTGGCCAGCTCGCGGCGGGCCTGGTCGACCAGGCCGTCGGCGGCGCAGTGCTGGGCCAGCTCGATGCCCTGGTACAGGTACTCCTGGGCGTCCTCCAGCCGGCCGACCCGGCGCAGTGCGGCGCCGAGGTCGACCAGGGCGACGGCGTGTTCGTACCCGGCGGGCGACTGGCCGAGGTGCGTGACGGCCTGTTCCAGCAGCTCCACCGCCTGCTGGCCGTCCTCGATCTGGGCGTGCAGCCGCAGCGCGGTGCCGATCGCCGAGGCGGTGCCGAAGGCCTGGGCGTCCTGGACGGCCCGCTGGGCCAGGTCGCGGGAGCGCTCGGGCTCGTCCGGGGCGATCGCGATGGCGAGGTGGCTGGCCCAGGGCGCCCACACGGTGTTGTGCCAGCCGCGCGCCTGCAACTGGGCACCGGCCTCGGTGAGCGCGGCGGCGGCCCCGGCGGGCCGGTCCACGGCGAGCAGCAGCTTGCCGTACAGCGAGGGCGCGTCCGGCAGCACCATGGCGTTGGCGTGGTACGGCGGGTTGAAGCCGAAGCCGATCGCGAGGTCCCAGGCCTCGCGGGTGCGGCCGCGGGCGAGCAGGGTGTCCACCAGCACGCCGACGGCGTCCCAGGCGAGCGGCAGCTTGGGGCCGATCCGCTCGGAGAGCCGCAGGGCGCGGCGGAGGAAGTCCTCGGCCTCGGCGAGCAGTCCGCGGCGGAACCGGGCCAGGCCCATCAGGAAGTAGGCGAAGCCCCGGTGGGCGCCGCTCCATCCGGCGATCTCGAACTGGACGATGGCGTCCGCGAACAGCCGCTCGGCCTGGGCGATGCGGTCGTTGTAGGTGTACGTGAGGCCCAGCATGGAGGGCAGTTCGAAGCCCCAGGTGTTGTCGGTCCAGCCGAGGCCCTTGGGCAGCCGGCCGTGGTCGAGCACGTCGTCGGCGTGCCGCAGGGCCTCGGCGGAGGCCTGCCCGCGCAGGGTGAGGTCCCAGGCGCGCATCGCGAGCACGGCCCGGTCGGCGGCCTCGCGGCCGGTGAGGCTGCGGCAGAGCTCGCCGAGGCGTTCGGAGCGGGCGGGCCCGTTCTCCTCGGACTTGCGGAAGGCGTGCCACATGAACGAGGCGGCTTCCAGCCGGAGCCGGCCCGCCGGGTCGCCGGTGGTCTTCTCGGCCTCCTCCTGGCAGACCACCGCGGCCTGGCCGAGCTCGCCGCTGTGGGCGAGGACCTCGGAGAGCCGGAAGGTGGCGTCCACCCGCAGGGAGGGGCGCAGCGGTCCCTCCTCCGGGTCAAGGGCGAGCCGCAGCTGGTTGACGGTGGCGACCGGGTCGGTGAGCAGCGCGGAGCAGCCGAGTTCGTACAGCACCTCGGCGCGGTCCTCGTCGTCCGGCGGTTCGGCGATGGCGCGGTGGAGACAGCGCTGGGCGGCCTCGGGGGCGCCGATCAGCAGGTGTTCGGCGGCGGCCCGGCGCAGTTTGCGGACGGTGCGGTCGTCGCCCTCGCCGGGGAAGGTCTCCACCAGGTGGCGGGAGGCGGCGAGGAGGCCGAGCCCGGCGTTCTCGATCTCGGCGGCGGCGACCCCGTGCATGCCGGTGCGGGTGGACTCCGGCATGGTGTTGTAGATGGAGCTGCCGATCAGCGGGTGGACGAACTCCAGGTTCCCGTTGGGGGTCTGGGTGAGGACCCGCTGCTTGCGCAGCTGCTTGATGGACTCGCGGGCGCCCTCGGCGCTCTGGGTGGAGATCCGGGCGGCGAGGTCGGGCCGGATGTCGGTGCCGAGCATCGCGGCGGCCCAGGCGAACCGCAGGGTGGTGGCACCGAGCCGCTCCAGCCAGCCCTTGAGGGTCATGCCGGTGGCGTCGACGGCGAGTTCGCGCAGTTGGAGGGAGTTCTCCTCGACCGGGTCGAGTGCCTGGTCCCGGACCTGGTCGAGCAGGGCGACGGCCTCGTAGGGATTACCGTTGACGACGTTCCAGAACTCGTAGCAGAAGGCGTCCTCCGCCGTGTCGCCGAGTTCGGCGCGGATGATGTCGGTGACGGAGACCAGGGAGAGCCGGTTCAGCTCATGCCGACGGGTGGCGAGTTCGATGACGGCGGTACGGTGCTGGTGGGCCTCGCTCTGCCAGTCCACGATGTCGTCGCGGTAGGCGAAGACCAGCAGGACCGGCAGTTCGCGGGCGCGTACCGCGAACTGGGTCAGCCAGCCGAGGGATTCGAGGTCGGCCCAGTGCAGGTCGTCGACGATCATCACCAACGGGGCTCGCCGGGGCGCCAGCTGGGTCAGGACGTAGTCGAGTCCGTCGCGCACGCCCTGCGGGTCGAGGCGACGGGCCCCGACCTTGGGCTGCTTGAGGCCCATGGCCGGTCCGACGACCTCCTCCCAGGTGCCCATGACCTGCCGGAACTCGGCGGGCGGGAGGCTGCTGAGGACGGGCTGGAGCAGCTGGCGCAGGACGTGGTAGGGCTCGTTGAACTGGCGCTCGCCGCCCCGGGCGAACAGCACGGTGGCGCCGTCGCGGAGCTTGGCGATCCGGCGGACCTCGTGCAGCAGGCTGGTCTTGCCGATGCCGGGCCGGCCGGAGAAGGTCAGCAGCTCGCCGATCTCGGTGCCGCCGGCGGCGAACTCGCGGCAGAGCTTGTCCACGGCGGTCTCCGCCGAGCGGAGTTCCGAGTCCCGGTCACGCAGTCTGATCCGGTGTGTCGCGGCGTCCCCCTCCCGGCTGGTGCCGCCCACCGCCCGATATTCGTGTCCCTGCTCGGTCACCGTCGCGCCTCCGCCTCGCCGTTCCCTGCTCGTGGAGCCGAGATTAGCGCCGCCGAGGGCATGCCGCGCGGCATTCACCCTGGCGGGGGCGGAGATTGAGGGTTCGGGCCGTCGACCCAGGGCAATTGCCCTATATCCCTAACGTCGGATCATTGCATCGGATACTCTACGGCCCGCGAGGCTGAGTTGATCTTGTCATGCAAGCCTCCGGCTGTCGAGGCGCCGCCTCAACTCCCCCACGACCACTGCTCGCACCAGAAGTGCCCCCACCCTTCGCTGCACCGGGAGTCCGATGTCTGACGACACATCACTTCAGATTCCGTTCCCGCACCGCCGCAGTCTCCACGGACCGTACGCCGCCGCACTGCACCGCGACTGGCTGACCCGCCACCCGCTGCTCCCCGACCCCGGCCACCCCTCCTACGCGCACTGGGAGGTGGTCGAGCTCGCCGCGCTCGGCTACCCTGACGCCGACCCGGACGAACTCGCCCTGGCCGCCGACCTGATGGGCTTCTACTTCCTCTTCGACGACCAGTTCGACGGACCGATCGGCCGCCGCCCCACCGAGGTGACCCCGATCTGCGAGCGGCTGGTCGCCGTCCTGCACGGCGCCCGCCCGAACGCCGCCTCCCCCGTGGAGACGGCCTTCGCGGACCTCTGGGACCGCAGCGTGAGCGGCATGCCCGCCCGCTGGCAGGCCCGCGCCGCCTACAACTGGGAGTGGTACCTGGCCAGCCACCCGGCCGAGGCCGCCGGGCGGATCTCCGAGCGCCCCCCGGACCGGGACGGCTACCTGGTACTCAGGCGGGGCACCGCCGCGATGGAGACGATCTTCGACATGGTGGAGCGCCTCGGGCGTTTCGAGGTGCCCGCCGCCATCCTCCACCACCCGGTCCTGCGCCAACTGCGCCAACTGGCCGCCGACATCCCCTCGCTGAGCAACGACGTCCGGTCCTTCCCGCTGGAGGCGCCGCGCGGCGACGTCAACAACCTGGTGATGATCGAGCAGCGGGAGCGCCGCTGCTCGGCCGAGGAGGCGTGCGCGGTGGTGATGGCGGAGGCCCAGCTCATGGTCGGGCGCTGCCACCACCTGCACGGTCAACTCCCCGCCGTCTACCGGGAGCTGGGCCTGGCGAGGGTGGAGCGGATCATCGCCCAGCGGTACGCGGACGGGCTGCTCACCTGGCTGGCCGGCTACCTCGACTGGGAGGCCCGCACCGGCCGCTACCAGACGGCCTGACCGGCCCGCGGCGCCCCACCCGGCCCGGATCCCGCCACTCTGCGTGGAGCCGACCCGCACGGCCCGTAGCCGCGCCCGCCGTCCCCGGCTATCGTGATCGGCGGCGGGTGCCCCGGCGGGACGCCCGGTCCATGTGTGTCCGTACCCTCCGCCGGGCCGCCCGGTTCGCGGCCCGGCGCGCCGCCCCTCCGTGCGCCGGGGCGGCGCCCGACATCGCGAGGAGACACCCGAGCATGACGGTCTACCAGCCCCCGGGACAGCCCGGCAGCATCATCGCCTACCGCCCCCGCTACGAGCACTGGATCGGCGGCCGGTGGACGCCGCCGGTCCGCGGCGAGTACTTCGAGAACCCGAGCCCGGTCACCGGCGAGATCTTCACCGAGGTCGCCCGCGGCACCGCCGAGGACATCGAGGCCGCGCTCGACGCCGCCCACGCCGCCGCCCCGTCCTGGGGCCGCACCCCGCCCGCCGAACGCGCCCAGGTCCTGCTGCGGATCGCCGACCGGATGGCCGAGCACCTGGAGGCACTGGCGGTCGCGGAGAGCTGGGAGAACGGCAAGCCGGTGCGCGAGACGCTGGCCGCCGACCTGCCTCTCGCCGTCGACCACCTGCGCTACTTCGCCGGTGCGCTGCGCGCCCAGGAGGGCGGCCTCTCCCAGCTGGACGAGGACACCGTGGCGTACCACTTCCACGAGCCGCTGGGCGTGGTCGGCCAGATCATCCCGTGGAACTTCCCGATCCTGATGGCCGTCTGGAAGCTCGCCCCCGCGCTGGCGGCGGGCAACGCGGTGGTGCTCAAGCCCGCCGAGCAGACCCCGGCGTCCGTGCTGCTGCTGGCCGAACTGACCGCCGACCTGCTGCCGCCCGGCGTCCTCAACGTGGTCAACGGCTACGGCCTGGAGGCCGGCCGGCCGCTGGCGTCCAGCAACCGCATCCGCAAGATCGCCTTCACCGGCGAGACCACCACCGGCCGGCTGATCTCCCAGTACGCCAGCGGCAACCTGATCCCCGTCTCGCTGGAGCTCGGCGGCAAGAGCCCCAACCTGTTCTTCGCCGACGTCGCCACCGAGCAGGACGCCTTCTACGACAAGTCGCTGGAGGGCTTCGCGATGTTCGCCCTCAACCAGGGCGAGGTGTGCACCTGCCCGAGCCGGGCGCTGATCCAGGCCTCGGTGTACGACCGGCTGCTCGCCGACGGTCTGGACCGGGTGCGCTCGATGCGCCAGGGCAACCCGCTGGACACCGAGACCCAGGTCGGCGCCCAGGCCAGCGACGACCAGCTGAAGAAGATCCTCTCCTACATCGAGATCGGTCAGGCCGAGGGTGCCAAGGTGCTGGCCGGCGGCGAACAGGCCGACCTCGGCGGCGCGCTGTCCGGCGGGTACTACGTGACGCCCACCGTGTTCGAGGGCGTCAACGGCATGCGGGTCTTCCAGGAGGAGATCTTCGGTCCGGTGCTCGCCGTCACCCGTTTCGAGGACTTCGACGACGCGATCACCCTTGCCAACGACACCCTCTACGGGCTCGGCGCGGGCGTCTGGACCCGGGACAGCAACACCGCGTACCGGGCCGGGCGGGCCATCCAGGCCGGGCGGGTGTGGACCAACTGCTACCACGCCTACCCCGCACACGCGGCGTTCGGCGGCTACAAGAACTCCGGCATCGGGCGGGAGAACCACAAGGCGGTGCTGGAGCACTACCAGCAGACCAAGAACCTGCTGGTGAGCTACTCCCCCGACGCCGTCGGCTTCTTCTAGACCCGGCGCGCCCCGGTGGCGACGGCACGCCCCTCACCGGGGAAGCGAAGAAGCGGGGGGGGGGGGGGGGGGGCCCCCCCGCCCCCCCCCCCCACCCCCCCCCCCCCCCCCGCCCCCCCCCCCCCCCCCCCCCCCCCCCCCCCCCCCCC